>CALLBC010000108.1 GCA_938001965.1 uncultured Bdellovibrionales bacterium
TTATTTCCTAATGATAGGTTTGAGAAATTTAACTCCTCACCTAGGCCTACTAGTTTTTCATCTTTCATCTCTGGGTCAAAGGGAATATAACTTTTAATAGCGCTGGGCGTTCCAATAATGGAGTTGGCAATATACTTTACGGCAGCCTGACAAGATTGTTTACTTTCAGCCTCTATCATTGCTGGTTTTTTTGTTGAAAGCATTATGGTAGAAAAAGAAACAACAGATAATATTCCAATGGCCAGCATTACACTTATAATTGAGAAACCTTGATTATTATGTAAATAATTGCGTTCATTATTGCTATTATTAATAGACATCTTATTAATCCTCTGTATCTTAGATTAGCTAATTTTCAAAACAAATCACTACTTACCTATTAATTTTAATAGGTTTATTCTTTATTTCAAGGTAAAACTAAACAAGATTAGCTATAGAGATAGCCCAGTATGAATTTTCATATAGTAGTTACATTATAAGACACTATTTAATTAAAAATAAAAAATGGGCCAAGACTATGGCCCATAAATTTAAAAAATTATAATTCGTTTTAACTCTAATTTCCGCTTTGATATTCATTTGTGTATTTATCTGAGACAAGTCTGCCAATTTTTCTTAAAGCCACTTCGTTAAAATGAACTTTCCTTGGCTCACTAGATATGTGCGGAAAAGGATCGCTTGTAGTGTCCTCTCCCCTACTAAAGTCAGTGTTCGGGTTATTGTCTGTTCTTAAAAGTGCAAGAGCATTGTTTACAAACGGATACCAACCAGTTTCATTAGCTAGGAAGTATCTTGCTGGTCCGTACCAAGGAAGGGCGTGAAACTTGCTCATAAGATTATTAACTTTACCAAAATAACGATAAATATCTGGATCATTATCTGCCTCGCCTTGCATCCACCAGATCATGTCTACATTATTTTTTCCTGGCAGTTTATTAAGTGCATTTCGAACCTTATTATCTATATTTGAAAAGTAATTATTAACATTGTTATTCCAAATTCTTATTGGCTGACCGGGCGCTGCCGTTGCAATAATGGCAACAACCTTACAAGGATTTGTTTTTGCTACTGAGTTACCAATTTGTAAAGCCGGGTGGTTTGTATTTCTTGGATAACGTGATGTTTCGCCACGATCATTAGTATATGTATGCCAAGTTTGCGATCTTGGGTCTGGAATTTCCCAGCGATTATTTGTAGTCCAAACAATAACTCTGCTATTCACTCGATCATCGGAGTTATTTGGGTCATACTTCGTATTACCACCAGCAGCATTTGATTGACCAGCGGTTAATATAACATCTGTAACAGAGTTTCTTAGATCCTTATTATTAAGTGCAGAACAATTGGCATTATTAATAACTAAGCTTTCAGTGTTATTACTTTGGGGGCTTTGAACCTGACATGATGAAACTCCATTCCATCCCCAACCGTCGCCATCATCGTCAACACAAGTATTAGAGCTCGTGTTAGTCGCTGTGCTAGTATTATTACTTACTGAAGTATTTGTATTAGTACTGGCATTACTCACCTGGCATGATGAAACTCCATTCCATCCCCAACCGTCGCCATCATCGTCAACACAAGTATTAGAGCTCGTGTTAGTCGCTGTGCTAGTATTATTACTTACTGAAGTATTTGTATTAGTACTGGCATTACTCACCTGACATGATGAAACACCATTCCAACCCCAGCCGTCGCCATCACTATCTACACAAGCATTTTGAGCTAATGTTGGCCAACTCAATAGAGTTAATATAGACATAATTATAGTTAATTTCATTTTGTACCCCCAATTCAATACAAGTTAATAATACAAATGATATGCCAAAAATTGTGTCTCATTTTTGATAAAATTTGCGACTTTCATGCATAAGCTCTACACATATATAAAATTAATTTACAATCCAAACCATCTCAAGATGAGAAACTTTGTGAGTTACCTGAGTTACACATTAAAGTGAGGTCAGTATTTAACTTCACCAAATTAAAAATATATTTTTTTTAAATTTGAAAATACATTTCAAAACAAACTAAAAGCCTTCTTCTCACCCAAGACCCATAAGGGTTTTAACTTGCACTAATCAAAAAGGTATGAGGTAATTCTATACAATGAATAGAGCAGGAACTTATAAAAAAAACTATATTAACAATGAGCGTGGCTTTACTTTAATTTCATTAATTACCACTTTAGGACTAGCTTCCATTGCAACCCTCATAGCCCTGTCATTAATTCAAGTTACTCAAACCTACGCCATTCAATCAAGAAACGAAATGAACGCCCTTAGAATGTCTATATCCATGGAGTATAATTTACGTAAATATATATCACTTGCTGTTAGAGTGGTGCCAGAGGGAACAAGAGGAGCCAACAACCGACTTGGTGAATTTAACACTGTTGATGATTGTACTATTTTAGCCAACTGCCCTGGCACGTCATGGAGAGAGGTTGCCTTTTTTAATCGTGAAAACTCAACGGGTGGGCTGGGAACAGTTTCAGAGCTTGGCCTTGCCCCCACCTGGATCTGGTATAAAGGCCCTATACACGACCCCGCCAATCACTTAAATTCAAGTCCTGGATTACTTGTTATTGACAATGGCTCAAGCGCAATTAATGGCGTTCCTGAGGCCTCGGACATATTCTTTAATGCACTATCTTATTTTAACTTTAATCCAATTAGCACGGGAACAAGTGTATCACAAGTTCAGGTTGAAGCTCGCTTTAGGTACCATGGCATAACGCGCGTACAATCTTGGTGCCCACGAGAAGCTATCCTTGCTGGCACCTGCAACTATACAAGTGGTGAAGTTCCTAACTATTTGGATAAGGAAATCACATTTAATATATTATTAGTAAATAATATTCTCGAAGAAGATATTGGCGATGGCTCAAACTTAGAAGTGCGTCCTCTCGGCCCTATTCATTTTTTTAAATCCATAAACCCTACAAGAGTGTTTTAATCATGTTCAAGTATACGCCGCAAGAAGGATCCATAAGTGTTGTACTGTCTATGATAACTGCAACTATAGTTGCTTTGGCGGTTGCTGCCTCCTTACTAATTTCAAGACAGGTCAGCAAAGAGGCACAGCATTTAAGGTCTTTAATTTTTGCTAACGGAGTTATTGAACAGCTTGGAGCTGCCACTGACCAAGCACGTAAAGTATTTTTAACTTTTGGCTCTACATGTGATGCTTCAACCACTTATTACCCAAGCGCTGACCCAACTGACGGCTTTTGTTTTCCAAGTAGAATATGTGTTCTAGATCCAAATGATAACTCAATAGAATTATGTAGTGATGATGGTGCCACAGGAAGCGTAGATTTATTTCAAATTGCAAACGTAAAACAAGGCCTTGAGGCCAACTATAAACCCATCAAAAAACCTAATAGTAAGGTCGTGACTGCTTTAAAAAATATAAAAAAATC
Organism: uncultured Bdellovibrionales bacterium; assembly: GCA_938001965.1. Taxonomy (GTDB): domain Bacteria; phylum Bdellovibrionota; class Bdellovibrionia; order Bdellovibrionales; family UBA1609; genus JAHDIR01. The sequence goes on from CALLBC010000108.1 coordinate 3,425, forward strand.
TATTGCTGACTTTCACGAAAAACTTTTTTACGCAGACAATACCTCTTATGCACAAGAAGCGTATAACTTAGATAACTTTACTGGCGCAACGCCCACTCCGGCAACTTTAGACTCCACTTGCACTGGCACATTATGTAAGGACTGCTCTGATGCTGCCAACCCACCCGGTGGAAACCTCATTACCTGTATTCGTTTCAAAGTATGTCCCACTTACAGTGCCTGTGACCCTCTTAATAATTTAGAGTGGATTGTAGTAAAAGTTGGGGCACTTAATAGCCCACCTGACCCAGCTCCATAAGCTAAAGTCTATTAATCAACTACAACTACCTATTTCTCCAAGATTTGCCGGCCCTAGCTTTTGGGTCCATCTGAAATTTTCTAACAGCTGCATTATGCTTTTCTAAGGTTTCAGAAAATACATGGGTACCGTCATTACGGCTAACAAAATAAATCATTTTAGATTCTCTTGGATTCAAAGCCGCCTTAAGTGAAGACAGGCCAGGGTTTGCAATAGCACCATAAGGCATTCCATCCATTGCATAAGTATTATATCTTGTTTTTTCTCGTATATCTTTTTTTCTAATATTTGTTGGGAAGATTCCTGTTTTATCAAACATTCCATAAAGAATGGTTGGATCACATTGCAACCTCATTCCTTTTTTAATTCTGTTATGATAAACAGAAGAAACAAGAGTTCTCTCTTCTTCCGCTCCAGTTTCTTTTTCAATAAGACTGGCCATAATAACATGATCTTTTCGCGACATTTTAATTTTCGCACCAACAAGGCTTTTTTTATAATTTACCTTAAAGTTATCCACCATTTTTTTTATTAATGACTTCAAGGTTGTATTTTTATTTATAAAGTAAGTTTCAGGAAATAAATATCCCTCTAAGTTTGGCAAATCTTCCGCCAGCATCTCTTTTACAAAGTCTTTATCTCTAACCAAATCTAAAAATTCTTTTTTCGAGAACAACCCTCTTTTTTCTAACAATATACCAATATCATTAACATTAAGACCCTCTTGAAAAGTAATTTTTTGATCTTCTGACTTACCAGTTGTTAGCTCTTCTAAAACTTGCAGCTGTGACATATTAGAATTTAAATTATATGTCCCTGCTTTAAGCTGAACATTATATTTAGTAAATTTTGAGAATAACTTAATAATTAAGTTTTTATTTAGATAGCCCTTTGCTGATAACTCATTTAAAATTTTATTAAATGAACTCCCTTTTGTTACCTCATACTTAATATTTTGCAAATTCTCAGTTGCTGGCTCTTTTAAGTTCTGAAAACTTACAAATAAATAAACACTGGTGATAGCAACTGACAATAAAATTAAACTGAATATTTTTTTCAAAACTTTCTCTCCAAATTAACTAGGGGTACTCTAAACCAGGCAATACTTTTGTTGCATCAAAGACACCTCTATCTTCTAGGCTGGCTATTGGCGTTGTACAATATTTAACAGCAAAATGTCCTGAAGGTCTATCATTTCCGGACTTACCTAAACCTCCAAATGGCAACCTTGAACTTGCTCCATTAGTGGTTCTATTCCAATTTAATAAGCCTACTCGAGCTTCAACCAATGCCTTTTCGTAAATGGATTTATTTTTTGTAAAGATCGACATGGCGAGCCCAAAACCCGAAGCATTGGTGATTTCTAAGGCTTGTTCAATATCTTTAACTTTGTATATGGCAACATTTGGGCCAAAAATTTCACTTTTTTGATAAACTGATTTTTCATCAAAACTCTTAACTAAGTTTATACTTGGAGTAACGTAGAAGCCATCATACCCACTTGGACTAAGCGGCTTACCCCTCATCATTGACTCTGCCCCTTCACGACCAGCAATTTCTTGGAACCTTACGTATTTATCCATTGAATCTTTACTAATTAGTGGCCCCATAAATGGGTTATTACTCCAATGGTCAATTTTTATTTTTTTTGCAGCAGCATAAAATTTATCAATAAATTGATCATAGATAGCCTCATTCAAAATTAATTTACTTGTGCAAGAGCATCTTTGCCCAGCTGTCAAAAAGCAACCAATCAGTGTATCGTAAACACCCTTTTCAATATCAGCATCATCCCAAACAATTGTGGTATTTTTTCCGCCCATCTCTAAGGCTAAAATTTTCCAATGTTGATTCATTGTTTCTTGCTTTATTTTTAAACCAACATCATACGAACCTGTAAACAAAACACCATCGACCAGCTTATGACCAACGATTCTTTTGCCGGCCTCACCTTGCCCTTGAACTAAGTTAAAAACACCAGGAGGCAAACCAGCTTCCATAAACATTTCGGCTATTACTTGACCAGTTGCTGGTGTTTTATCAGACGGTTTAAAAACAACTGTGTTTCCTGTAATTAAGGCTGGAATGATATGTCCATTTGGCAAGTGAGCTGGAAAATTAAATGGACCAATAACTGCCATCACCCCTCTCGATTTATATCGAACCACTCCATCTGTGTCAGGTAAGGCGTTTTCAATTCTTTCATCACTAACTAACTTTAACGAATGCTCAATAGTTATTTTAATTTTACCCGCTAAGGCCTTGGCCTCAGTTAAAGCCTCCCAAGTTGGCTTGCCTGTTTCTCTTGAAATAATTTCTGCAATTTTATCTGTATGGGATAAGTAAACCTCTTGGAGTCTTAGCAAATAGTTTTTTCTATCTTCCAATGGTACAAACCGCCACTTTTTATAGGCCTCATGAGCTGCGTTACAAGCTTGATCTATGTGATCATAGCTTGAGTCTATTTTAATAACCTTATCTTTTGAGTCAGAAGGAGAAACATTTTCCCATGTTTCATCTGATTTTTTTATTTCAATAAATTTTCCATTTATGTAATCACCCTTGTGATTTATTGGAGTTAAGCTCATTTTCACCTTCTTGATTAAGAATTACTAACTTTAGATATTAACCATCATTTTCAATGGTTCAAAACATTTTGTTCTTCAATTTTATATTATTAACTATCGGCTTGGCTGGCTGCAGCATATATACACTATTCATTGGTAAGAAATATTTTCTCGCCACCATCAAGTTTAAGCTTCCCCCTTACCGCTTCAGGCAATATTACCTCATTGCCTCTTTCAATATAGGGTGTTTGAGAAATTTTTATTCCCCCCGCACCTTCAAAACCTATAAGCCCAAATCGTTCAAATTTATCAGTATTTTTTTTAATTTTATTTAAAGTCAAAGTCCTACCATTTTTTATTAATGTTACTTCGCTCTTTTTAACCCCTAAATGTGGGCCACCATCAAATGGATCAACTTCATTTTTATCTTTAAAGCCTACTTTATTCAGCAAATGTAATGCTCCAGCTGTTTGATCACTAACTCTACCTAAAACCAACCTGGCTTTAGAATTAAGTAACGCTAAATAAATTTCTTCTTTAGGAAACAAACTTTGAATAAATTCTTTATTCTTATGGCTTAAAGCATCGGCCTCTTGGTATGGCATTCCTGTAAATCGTCTTCCCAGAGCCTCCCAAAACTCACTTCTTCCATCCTCTGTGAGTGGTGGCGCCATTTCAGAGTGCAAATCTTCTTTAAATCTGTCAGGCTCCATCCCAATATATACAAACCTGGATAAACTGGTTAACTTGCCTACTTTTTCTGGGCGCCGTCGATAAGACCTATGAACAACTAGTCCCCCCAACTCAGTTGGACCCTCTGTGGTTACTTTCAACTTTAACACTTGATGAATAAATCCCACCCCTAAAGACTTACTAAACATTTCTTTTTTTGATAGTTTGTAACTATAAGTTGGGTTTTCTTCACTACCATGCTGAGCCTTTATTTGCGCGCTTCCTACAACCCAGCCATTTTCCAAATCTTCTGCAACCAACATGTATGTCGAGTCTTTCATATCAGCACTTCCAGAGAATGATTGTTGGCTGAGCTCAATTTTTTCAGAAATAACTTTTTTATCCGCCGGCAAATTTAATAATGAAAACTGGCCCGCCAAAGATACTAAATTTGATAAATCTTTTTCTTCTACTGGCCTAACAATAAAATTCATAAACACACCTGACCTATTATCTCTTTGTAAAATTCTGTTGATTTTTTTAGAGCACTTAAACTAATTGACTCATTAGGCTGGTGAGAATTACCAAGACCAACACCCGCACCAAATAATAAACAATCCACTTCGTACTTTTTCATTAAATTTGCTTCTGTGCAAATGGGTGAGGATTTAATTTTTCCAGAATTAATCCCTTGAAGACTGGCAACTTCGCAAGCAGTATTAACAAGCTTATTCTCCATCGCCTGATTAAAAGACGGAATATATCTTTTTAATGAAAATTTCGAATTTATTTTTGAACATGAGTGCTTTAAATCGAGCATCCAACTTCTGTACTCTTTCTCTGGAACCGAAGGTAACAACCTACAATTTCCAGTGATTACAACTCCAAGTTTGGAACTTCTAATTTTTCCAATATTTAATGTTGAATGCTTTGTTGAAAACCCATCGTGTGGAAATCTTTTAAACTTTTCTATTAATTGTAAAAGCTCTCTGTAAACAATTAGTAATTTATCAGAAATATTTTCCTTTATACTTCCAGATGGAACAAACTCTATTAATGAATGCTCGGCAATAGTATTATGTAATACTCCCCCGTCCACACTCATGATTGCAACGCTTGGCATTTTTTCTAAAAAGTCGAACAACTTAATAATTGCACTTTCACCTTCTTCGGCTAAAGACGAATGTGCGCTTTTGCCCCTAAAAACTTTACTCTGAGTAAAGCTATTGTCTGCGCTATTGTGTTCAGTATGGAATTTTTTTTCTGCCTCTGAAAATGGTATTTCAATTTCAACTACAGCAATCCCAAGTCCTTCATTATAAATATTTAAATCCGTCGGGTGTGAAACAAGTGCCATATCTATTTCTTGAGAGTGACTACTTAAAAACTCAGAAGTGCCTATTAGCCCATTTTCCTCACTATGAGTCCCGAGTAAATAAACGGGCTTCCTTAAGTTCTTATCTTTATAGCTGTGTATCGCCTCTAATTTACATAAAAAATCTAATTTATTTGTAACTCCTAAACCATAGAGCTCGTCACCATAAATCGATAATTTAAAAGGGTTACCTTGAGTCTTATCCCAATGCCCATAGCTACCAGGGTCGGTGGTATCCAAATGAGTTAATAGCATTAAAGCCTTTTCATTATCATCACTACCTTCTATTTTAACAAGAAGGTTACTCTCTAGTGAACTCGCACTTTCTGAGGGAATTATTTCATTTTTTAATTCCATTTTAGAGCTGATAAGCTCACTTAAGTAATTTACAATATCATTAGTCCCAGAAAATGGACTACTCTCAATTGAGGTAATTTTTTTTGCCTCATCTAAAAAAATCAAGCAAGCTCCAGGACAGACTTTTCAATAATTTTTTTACAAACAGCCACATCTTCTTCTTTTAAAGTTGCTGGCAATAGGAATCTTAATCTAAATGGCCCTTTACCACAGCCAAATGTCATTAAACCATTTTTATATAAGGTTTTTAAAAGAGCTAACATTTTTTCTTTAGAGCCATCCAAAGGAGTGGTAGCTACCATTAGCCCCATACCACCGGCATCTTGTAGCAAACCTCTACAACTTCCTTCATTTAGCTCATTTAACATACCAACAAACATGTTATGTACATTTTGTATTTTTCCCTTTTCACCCATATAACCATCTTCCAACTCTGTGAGCGCAGCAATCCCGGATGCCAGAGCCACTGTTGAGCCTGCAAAAGTGCCAGATACAAGCCCTGGTTTTGGGTTTAACTCTTCAGTAAATAATGTTGCACCAGCCTGCAACGTCTTAGCCACAGTACATACATCTACATACTCACCAATATCTAAGCGCTCAAAAGCAAAAAACTCTCCAGTACGACAAAATGTTTGTACTTCATCAGCCCAAACTGGGATGCCCTTTTCTCTGCAAAAATCTAACATTGGCAAGAAAAATTCTCTTGGGGCAGAGTTATAACCACCCTCTCCCTGCATCGGCTCAAAACAAAAACTACTAATATCGCCTTCATGTTTTGCAACATGTGATTTAAAAATTTCAAACGATTTTTCAATACTTTTGGGGTCTTTCTTGTCATAAAAAGGTACTCTTAGAACCTCATTATATTTTGGCAAACCAACGGTGTAGTTTTCATTGTCAGTAATTTCTGCCATCATCATAGAACGACCTGCAAAGGCATTTTTCATCGCGATAATCATTTTTGCCGGAGACTTATATTGTCGACAAGCCTTGAGGGCATTTTCTCCTGCCATTGAACCCGAGGTGGTCAGCCACGCATGCTTTAACCTGCTTTTTTTACTAGCTAGATTGATTAATTTTTCTCCTAAAATGGAGTACTCTTTGTTTGGCTGTAAATTCCCTTGCATAACAATATCTGAAAGTGCCGCCTGTAAACTAGCTTTTATTATGGCTGGGTGAGAGTGCCCCAGTATGTGAATTCCTATCCCATTAATTAAATCAATTTTAACACTACCGTCTTCAAGCTCAACATATGGCCCCTGACCTGAACCTGTACCTATATAAGGGTAAAATAGTGGTCGCCCACGGTTAACCCCAACCTTATCCACATGTGCCTGTGCTTGTTCCACAAATTTATCATTCGGCTGTCTTGGGCCCTTAATGGAAGAGTTTATTTCTAAAACTTGATCAATAATTTGATTAATGTTTTGTTTAATTTCTTTTGATTGCTCTAATACATGGCCTACTAATTGATCAGACATACTACCCCTCTAAAATCAGATATAAATTAAGAATCAACTTAACACTTTTTTATCAAAAATACCAAAGGGGACTCAGGGTGTTAGCCTAAGGTAAGAACAACTAATACTAGAAAAATAAATAAATACTTCAAATTTGCAGTACATTGCCCATTGAGGGCAATGCCATGTTTATTTCAAGGACCCCTGGGGTAAATTGGTTATTTTTATATCATGGGTTCCTAGCAGTCCTGCGTTAACTTCCCTTATTATTATCAAAACTTTACAAGCTGATAATTCATTCATAAACTATTATTATGTTTAAGCTTTTAATTTATTTTAGTTTGGTTTTATTTTCGCTGAACAGCCTCGCTCAAAGTGAAGCGCACCCTGATTTTAAAAAAGCTGTAAATAGTTATAAACAAAAAAACTACAAGGAAGCTCGTGAGCTTTTCCAAAAAATCTCCACTGACAACCCAGAGAATATTACAAGTTTATATAACCTTGGACTTGTTGAAGCCAAGCTCGGAAAACCAGGCATTGCTGCTGCTTTTTGGAAAAAAGTTTTAAACCTACAGCCGCACCACAATCAAGCCAGAAACTCCCTAAATAGTATCAAAAAAAAATTACCTAATGGTAACTCGCGATCAAGCTGGGAAAAATTTAGAAATTATGCCCTAAGTTACTTTTCAATAAATCACTTACTGTTTTTCTTTACTTTGTTTTTTGCCGGCGGAGCCGCCACCTGCATAAAGTACTTTACCCGCCGACATATTGCGCTAAAAAATCATTTCCCAATGCCACACCTTCCTAAGCTATCAATATTTTTTATCGTCTGCTTTTTACTTGTAGCAATTTTATTTTCTGCAAAACTATATGATCACTCTAAGCCAAGGGCCACTGTAATTGCTGATTCAGCTTCCATCTTCTTAAGTCCAACTGAAGAAGATGTTAAGATTAGCGAACTCAATCAAGGGGCAGAAGTTATTATTAATAACGTCATGGAGAAATGGGTGCGCATAGTTACTCTTTCTGGGAATGAAGGTTGGGTAAAAGCTGAAAGTATTTTGCAAACATCTGGGAGAGAACGTTTATGATTAACTACCTTTGGGAAAATTTATTCAAACGCAATGAAGACCATGTAATTAAAGTCTTATCTAATAATGTTTTATTTAAAGACTTAACATCTAGTGAGTTACAAACTGTATCAAATTTTTTACATATTCGTCACTACCGCCCGGCTGAATTGATTTTCAGACAAAATGAAATCGGTGTTGGCATGTATATTATTCTTAAGGGAAAAGTTGACATTCTTATTGAAAACCATAGCGCTGGCGACGAAGACACTGGTGACTTTATAACACGGCTAGAAGAAGGTGATTTAATGGGCGAACTGTCACTTATAGAAGAAAATAGTCGACGAACTGCTTCTGCCCGAGCCATGAATGAGTCATCACTCCTTGGTTTTTTTCAACCTGACTTAAAAAACTTACTGCAATCTCACCCTGAAATTGGAGGACGTATATTATTACGACTTTCCCAGGTGCTTGGCAGACGACTATCTGAAACGGCAACTAAAATTACTGAACTTAAAAAACAAATTGATAGTATAAAGGCTTAAATGAACATACTTATACAACAACAGCGCTTAAAAAAAATTGAACGACTAAAACTCGTTTTATTTCTAAGTATAATTGCCGTTGGCTTATTAATATTACTAAAAGTGGACAACATGTTACTGTCCTTTTTGTTAGCCTTTGTTTTAAAATATACCCTTGCACCACTAATTAATTATTCGGAAAGAAAGGGTGTTAGTAAATCCCATGCAACACTACTTGTTTTTACATTATTTTTTAGTCTTATTGGCATTTTAATTTATTGGGCTTTACCGTATATTTCTGTTCAATTTAAAGCCTTCCACGCAGAATTGCCACGTTATATTGAAGGGACACGCTCCTTAATTTTTGACATCGAGTCTCGAGTGGAAGAAATTATTAACACTAGCGTCGAGTTTAACCTTAGTGCTCAAGCAGAAAGCTTAATGGTTAGCTGGACTAGGTCTTTATTTGAAGATCTTCCTAATTTTTTATCTAAATCTTTAACCACAATTCTCCTTGCTCCCTTCTTTGCTTATTTTTTGCTAAAAGATAGCCACAGCATTTCTAAAAAACTTTTAGATTTAGTTCCAAATAGTTTTTTTGAGCTTGCCCTGAGCTTGCAATACCAAATTAGCGAACAAATGGGACAATTCATTCGAGCACGACTACTAGAGGCTGTAATTGTTGGTATGATTGTATGGGCTGGTCTTAGTATTATTGGTTTCCCATATTCTCATTTACTTGCTTTATTTGCTGCCCTAACTAATTTAATCCCATATATTGGGCCAATTATAGGGGCCATCCCCGCCATTATTATTGCAATGATTAATGGTGCTGGGCTACTTGCAGTTGTTGGTGTTTACGCCTTTGCTCAGCTTATTGATATTATTTTTATTATCCCCCTTGTTGTGGCTAAAATTGTTAATTTACACCCAATCACAGTTGTGGTTTCTATAATTATTGGAGCTCAACTTCTTGGTATTGTGGGTATGTTGGTTTCAATTCCTGCAGCCAGTATGATCAAGGTAACCGCTCAAAATGTGTATCATCATTTAATTAATTTCAGAGCATAAAACCCTTTAATTACAATAGCTTATGTTGTGTTAAATAATTTTTAAAAAATACACTCCTAGCTTAACACTAAGCCCTCCATATAGTAGTATGCCTAGATCATTACCAATCTTTGATTTGGAGACCCATGAAAAATCTAATTTACACCCTTTTAATTTTAAGTTTTCTCGCCCTTACTGGCTGCTCCACCGCAGAGTTAAAAAACACTAATATTGATGAAAAAACTGCTGAAGGAACTTACAACCTCGCTACATATTATGCCAAAAACAAAAGATATGAAGATGCCTTAGCCCGCTTAAGAACATTAAAAAATAAGTTTCCATACAGTAAATATGCCGTTATGTCTGAGCTAAAAGTTGCAGACATTGAATTTCAAAGGGAGTTCTGGCCTGAGGCTGAAACTGCCTATCGTTTATTTAAAGAATTTCACCCTAAACACCCCAAGTCTGATTATGTTAGCTACCAAATGGCTTTAAGCCAATACAACCAACTTCCATCAACAATTGATCGTGATTTAACTGATGCTTATAATACTATCCGATATTTTGATGATGTTATTCAAAGCTATCCAAAAAGTGAGTGGGTCGCTAGCTCTAAAGAATACAAAAATAAAACTATTAAAATGCTAGCCGAGAAGGAGCAATATATTGCATCTTTTTACTTTATAAGAGAACATTATTTAAGTGCTCTTGGAAGATATGAAGGAATTCTTAAGCGCTTTAAGGGAATTGGTGTTGAGGAAGATGCTTTATATGGTGCTGCAGTATCAGCCTATAAAGTGAAGGATATGGCAAAGGCAAAAGATTACTTGGACACTCTTGCAACAAAATATCCCAACTCTGATCTATACAAAAAGGCCAAAGGTAAGATTCGTGAATAACAAAGACTATGATGATTTATTAGAAACTGCTCATGAGCTTTTTAAAGAAAGTAAGTACGACCAAGCAGAAACAATTTTAAACCAATTAATTTTAAAAAATCAAAAAAAGCCTATTGTTTTCCATTTACTTGGCACAATTTATTACGATCGTGGAAAGTTTAATAAAGCAATTCGAGCCTTCAGAAGAGCTCTTGAAATAGACCCCTCTTTCACTGATGCCAGTGTGGGCCTAAGTATTATCTTAAATGATCTTGGTAAATACGACGAAGGCAAAAAGGTCTTCCTTGAGGCTCAGGCCATGCTTGGAACTAAAGACCAAGAGCAAGACAGCTATATCAACGAAAAAATTGCCATTAAACATGATGAACTCGGCGAATTATATTCAAACTATAAACGCCATAAAGAGGCTATGGAGCAGTACTTAAAGGCATTGTTGCTCTCCAAAAGAAAGCCCGAGCTAAACTTAAAAGTTGTTTCTTGCCTTAGGCGTCTTGGTGAAAAAGACAAGGCCATCTTTAGGCTTAGAGATCTTTTAAAAAGTTATCCCGACTTCACCTCTGCAAGAGTGATGTTGGGTGAAATTTTATTCGAAAACAAACAAAACCCAGAGGCTACTCATGAATTAGAGCGCGTCCTTCAAATTGAACCCAATAATCAAATAGCAAAAAATCTTTTAAACGAATTACATAATCATAACTTAATACACAGCAATACTTAAAGGCACTTTATGAACTTAAAAAATGACTTAGTTAAATTTATATCTGAAGACGAAATCAACGAAATGGTTATTAGCCTGGCAAAAGAAGTTGAAAGAGACTATGAAGGACTAGAGTTATATATTATTTGCCCGCTCAAGGGGTCTATATTATTTGTTTCTGATCTTGTGAGAAAAATTAGCTTACCAACAATTGTAGATTTTGTTCATTTAACATCACCAAAAAAACAAAGTGTTAAAATACATAAAGATATTCAAAACGATATTACTGGCAAGCATGTATTAATCGTGGAAGAAATTATTGATGCCGGAAGAACTTTAAGCTTTTTAAGAACACGAGTCCTAGCTTCAAACCCTGCTTCTGTTAAAATATTGACCCTGCTTGATAAACCAGCAAGACGTGAATTACCAATTCAACCTGATTATGTTGGTCATACTATTGATGATCGATTTGTTATTGGTTATGGGATGGATTCCGAAGAAAAGGGACGAAACTATAAAGATATTTACAATTATCGCAACTAGCTTCTTAGTTAACTAAAACGTTAACTAAGAAAAAAACCATTACTGACATCACAAAAATTAATGTAATTTGATTGCCTAACAAGCTGATCTCCCTAATTATTAGCCCTGTTATCTATAAATTAAAAAATTTATTATCAGGTACTTATATATTAGAGCAGAGATTGACGTTGGCCGTCAAGTATTGAAAATTTATTTAGACTTTCAATGTAATTTACAACTTTGCTTGAAAACAAATTTCCAATCAAATGATTGAACCGACTAAGTCATAATCATGACTTTCAGTAATTTTAACATCAATTATTTCGCCTTGTTTAGCCTGACCTTCATTAATATAAACAATACCATCAATGTCTGGAGCTTGCCCAGCGTAGCGACCTTGCAACAATAACTCTGTTTCTTCACTAACTCCATCAACAATTACGGGAAGTACTTTATCAATTAAAACCTTATGCTTTTCTTTACTAATGGGCTTTTGCAGAGACATCAACCTGTCATAGCGCTCTTGTTTAACGGCCTCATCAATTTGATTTGGCAAGGTTCCAGCCTTAGTATTTTCTTCAACCGAATACTGAAATGCTCCAACACGATCAAACTTTTGTTCTTTTATAAACTCAAGTAACTCTTCAAATTGAGCTTCTGTTTCCCCTGGATAGCCAACAATAAACTGCGTTCTTACTACAGCATCAGGTATTTCTGACCTTATTAGTTCTAGGCACTTCACGATTTGCTCTTTTGTTACCCTACGATTCATTGTTTTAAGCATTTCATTATTAATATGCTGTAGCGGCATATCAAAGTAATTAACCAAGTTATCTCTTTCTTTTATAAGTTGGATCATTTTTTCGTCAATTCCATCAGGATATAAATATAAAACCCTGATCCAATCGGCCCCACTCTTATCAGATAACTCTTTTAATAAGTTATAAGGGGAATCTGTACGGCTTGGGTCTTTTTTCTTCAAGTCCCAACCATAGTCTGTAAAATCATGAGAAATTACAATGAGTTCACGCACACCACCAGCAACAAGTAGTTTTGCCTCACTAACCACATTTTCAACCTTTCTGGATTGCAAATTACCCCTAATTAAGGGAATCGCACAAAAGGCACATCTTTTTTTACACCCTTCAGAAATTTTTAAATAGGCTCTGTGTGAAAACTGAGAATTTAACCTTGGAGTAGATTCCTCCTGTAAATAGGTTGGCAAATTAAAATAAGTTTTCTTTTTTTCGCCCTTATAAGCCTTTTCCAAAATATCATCTATATTCTGAAACTGACCCGACCCCACAAACAAATCTGCTTCTGGTAATCCCTCGACCAAATCATCTTTATATCTTTGAGTTAAACAACCGGCCACAACTAGCTTTTTTAAATTACCAGAAGCTTTAAGCTTAGCAGCCCCCAGGACAGTATTAATTGACTCTTCTTTAGCGTCCTCAATGAAGCCACATGTATTCACAATAATTGTATCCGCCTCAGCCTGGTCTTTGACTAAGTCATAACCTTTATTTTGAAGTGTTCCATACATAATTTCACTATCAACCAAGTTTTTTGGACAACCTAGGCTAATAATATGAACTTTCTTTTTATTTTCTATAGTTTGATCCGACAATTACATCTCCGTTGATTCAGCGCCCTTTGGTGCTATATATTTAAATTTTGAATCAATGGCTTTAGTTTTAAATGATACCTTCGTAAAATCGTGTCTTGTTTTATTTTCTAAGCTATCCGTGTACTCAATAAATTTTATTTCTTCCGCCGATTTATCAATTCCAATTTTAGCCGATTTTATATCCGCCATTTCTGATTTCTTTTTAAATAACACTTTAAAAGTATTTTCATTAATTTTTGTAAAATTTAAGTCCTCTTTAATATTTGCATTTCCAAAAAATGCAGCCAAAAAACCCTTAACCTTTTTTTGACCAGATTTAGATTTTAAATGCGTTACTTGAACTTTACCGCCAAGCTTTTGGGATAATTTATTTTCAATCCAGATCCCATTTTTATTCATTACCACTAAATGCTTTTCTGGATTCGTAATTTCATATCGCATTCTATTATTACTAAGGTATAAACTGCCGTTACTTTTTTTAGTCTCACCGAGCAAAGACATCTCTACAGTTTTATTTAATTTCATTTCAACGGCTGGAGAATTTCTGTATTTATTAATGACCTGATGCAACCTTATTGTTGGATCCGCACTTTCGGCAAAACCCGTAACTGATACAGCAAATAATATTGAAAAAAGTAAGCATTTCATAAACTTAAACTAACAATTTTTATATATTATGTCTATGTTCACACTCAATATTGACAGGCATTTGACACCCAAATAGCCAAAAGCCTATAAAGTTTTCATTGAAATTCAATAATCTCTATTTCAACCCAACAATGAACCAATATTTCTCTGCTGAACCCTAAAATTCAACCTTTCAGCCAGGACCCAAACTTCAAAATTTCTTGGGCTACCAAGAGCCGCGTAAGCCGCCCTGGCAGTGGCCCCGGTGGTGATCACATCATCCACAAAAACAATTTGCTGATTACTACTCCATTTAATTTTTTGTTTTACTTTGTATTGTTTTTTAAAGCGATCATTCTTATTTAATTTCTTTTGTTTTTTATAACTATTTATATCAGTTAATATGTCTTTATACTTACACCCTGTCACTTCGGACAATGCCCTTGCTAAGTGTAGTGCATGATTTTTTTTAACTTTTACTGACGGCGCAGGTACAAAAACTATTTCTCGATTTTGATAATAATCAAATGTTATTTGCTGTAAAATTAGTAAACCTAATTTACCAAAGACTTTAGGGGAATGGCCACCTTTTAGATTATATATTATTTTATTAATAAAATAATCATTTCTATCACTCCAAACCCAAGCTCTCCTTACAGGAAAATCATAATTTAAACTTGCTGCATTACAATTTCCTTCAGCAAGAGACTTATATTTCTTCCAGCACCCCTTGCACAAAATATCTATGGGAGGCTCATATACATTACAAAGCAAGCAAACCCTTAAAAAATCAAACCAATCATACACATCAAAATTAAATAGCAACTTCCAAAAATTACTATAACTAAACCTAAGCTACCTTTAAAAAATGAATATCCAATAGGCGAACTTCAACTAATCATTATGATAGGGAATATTTTTCTGTATACAGATAGACCTGTATATTTGTTCCATGGCCATAATCTTTGCCACATGGTGATTCATCGTTAATGGGCTAAGACTAATCGACTGATCTGCTCTATTTTTTATATCATCTGAAAACCCATAACTACCACCTATTAAAAAAACAATTCTCTGCTTTCCTAAATTAAATGAGTTTTCAATATTTTTAGATAATGCCCTTGAGCCTTCATAAACCTTACCATTTTCATCAAAAATAATTATGTAGTCTTTCGAAGAAAGCTTTTTAAGAATTAAATCTTGTTCAAGTTTAATTTTTTCGTTTTTCTTACTTCTTGGTAGGCTTTTAGTTTTTATCACATCAATTTTAAATGGATAGTAATGATTAATTTTTTTTAGATACAAGTTACTGGCTATTTCAGCCCACTCTTCTTTGCCCGATTGTATATATATTAATTTTATTTCCACCCAATATACTCTGGTTAAGTATTTATTTTCTTACCGCTAGCCCATAGCTCTTCTAAGTTATATTCACTGCGCACAAATTCATAAAATACATGAATAATTAGTGAGCCATAATCAATAACAACCCAGCGCCCCTCGGATAAGCCCTCAACTGCAATTGGAGAAACCCCTTGCGTCTTTCTTAAAAAGCGAATCAAGTGTTCAGCCAAAGAAGAAGTATGCCTAGTGTTCGTTCCTGATGCTATCAAATTGAAATCTGACGGCTGCGTAATTTCTCTTACATCATATGCAAAAATATTTAATGCATTTTTTTCTTTTAATACATTTGCACACTCAACTGTAAAGGCTTCAAAATCCTCAACTTTATCATCCAATCTTTCATAAATTTTTTCTTGTAAGTAATAGTTCTTCGCTTGATCCGGAACCAAGTCACCAACCGATAGCCCTTTTCTCATTTTAGATCTTAAGTCACTTGAAGAAATATTTATATCTTCTTCCAGCTGTAAGTACTTTATCTTTTTACCAGTAGAGAGCATAAATTCATTTTCAGTAAAGTCATCTGTTAAGTCTTGCAACTCCACTGGTAGCTCTTCAAATTTTAAAAATTCAAAACCTGGACGACTAACTACAAGTAAATTCGCTTCCGTTAAAACTTTCTGATAGTTCTTCCATTGGTGAAATTGCTTCAGCTGATCTAAGCCAACAACAATATTAATATCACTATTTTCATATTTCTCTTTAAAGTAAGGAAGCGTATCTACAGTATATACTTTTTTATCTTGCTTTAATTCATAGTCCTCTACAGTGACATCAAGATAATCAACAGACTTTTTAACAGCGTTAATTCTGTGTTCAATACCCGGATCATAATCAAATTCTTTTAACGGACTCTTTCTGGCAGGCACAACTATGGTTTTACCTTCAGGAAATTTTTTTAGTAAGGTTTCAATAACACTAATATGTCCGGTATGAACTGGGTTAAAACTTCCACCATATATATAGATACTGTTACTCATATTCATCTTCCTCGCCATTATAAACTAAATCATCCATCTTATATATCAGGTCTTGTATATTTAGCCCTGTTACTGACGATATTGTTAAAACATCTATTCCTGTTTCATTTTTAAACTCTCTAACTTTTTTCCTTAACTCTTCAGGAGTTAAAACATCAATCTTACTAAAAGCTACTATTTGCTTTCTTTTAGCTAAGGGCTTTACATGTGATTGATGCTCCTTAAGTTCGTCATATTTTTCAAGCTCTTTCATAATTAAGTTATAACTCTCAACAGGAGGCTTTGGCGCTAACTCTGAAGCATCTATTAAATGTACAAAAGCTTTTGTTCTTTCTATATGACGTAAAAATTGAATACCTAAACCCTGCCCTTCATGAGCACCTTCAATAAGACCGGGTATATCAGCAACCACAAAGTTTCTTCCTTCCTCTACTTTAACTACACCCAAGTTTGGCACTAGAGTTGTAAAGTGATAGTCAGCTATTTTTGGCTTTGCTGCAGAAACTCTGGAAATTAAAGTTGATTTACCAACATTTGGAAAACCTATAATTCCAATATCAGCTAAGATTTTTAACTCCAAGGATATTTCAAGCTCTTGCGCTGGCATTCCTTTTTGAGCAATTTCAGGAGCTTGATGGACACTTGTTTTATAAAAACAGTTTCCCTTCCCACCAATTCCACCCACTAAAAGTGTATAAGAATCTAGGCCGGCCATATCAACAATAAGCTGTGAATTATTATCTTTTACAATTGTTCCTGGAGGCACATCTAAAATTAGATCTTCCCCATTATGCCCAGACATATTGGCACCTTTACCTGGCTGACCATTTTGAGCTTTATATTTTTTTTTGAATTTAAAATCTAGTAGTGAGGAGAGCTGTGGACTTGTGCGAATAATTACATCGCCACCTTTACCACCATCGCCACCATCTGGACCGCCCCTTGGAACATGAGACTCGCGGCGAAAACTAATACAACCAGGCCCACCTTTTCCTGACGTAACTGATATGTGGACCTCGTCTATAAATTTCATTTGAATATATTATTAATAAAATTAGGCTGTACGAGGATACACACTAATTTTCATTCTTCTTTTATCTAAGTGCTCAAACTTAACAACACCTTCGATTAAAGAGAAAATTGTATGATCTCTACCAATGCCAACGTTTTTCCCAACATGGAATTTCGTTCCTCTTTGACGAACTAAAATCATACCAGGTCTTACAGGTTGACCACCAAATTTTTTAACACCTAAACGTTTACTGTTACTATCTCTTCCGTTCTTAGTACTACCGGCTGCTTTTTTCGATGCCATGACTACCCCTTAGCTTTTCTTTTTCGCTGTCTTTTTAGCAGCTGTCTTCTTTTTAGTTACTTTCTTTTTTGTCTTCTTCTTTGCAGCTTTCTTTTTTGCTGTCTTTTTCTTAGCCGTAGCCTTTTTAGCCACTTTCTTTGCTACTTTTTTTGTAGCTTCTTTTTTAGCTCCAGGCTGTTTAGCAGCTTTTCTTGCAGCTGCTTTATCATCTAATAGTTGCTGCTTTTTAGCTGGATCAAAAACTTTAGCTTCTTTATCAGCTTTACTTACTTCACCCTTTGGGTTGGTAATAGACTTAATAAAAAGCTCTGTGTACCACTGACGATGACCTTGCATACGTCTGTAACCCTGTCTTCTTTTTTTCTTAAATACTAACACTTTTGCTGCGCGAGTTTGGTGAGTAACAACTGCTACTACTTTTGCATCTGGTAATACTGGATTTCCAGAAAAGCTATCTGCTCCACCAACCCAAAGTACTTCAGGAATTTCAAATTCATCACCTAAGTTTTTATTTAACTTTTCAACTCTTAATTTATCACCAGCTTTTACTCTATATTGTTTACCACCGGTGCGTACTATTGCGTACATTTCTAACCTCCAAACTCTCTTTAGTAGAACTGTAATATCTGCCACGCTGCGATAGCTAAGTCAACATATTATAGCTGTTCAACCAGGCATATTTTTCAATATTGCAATGGCCCTAAATCATTAATATTTTAGGGTTATTTATACGTCGCAGCTATTACAGCGAGCTACCAAATGCCCATGGATTGAGCGGCCATAAGTGCTCGATATTTATACACTATTTTATACTTAAAGTCTTTAAGCTCTGGCCCATGCTTTGTTACATAGGCCTTCAAATCCAATTTTCTAGCTAAATACTTTTAAATCTTCGCTTCTACTTTTGCTAGAGTATCGCGTCGCGCTTCGCGTATCCGCGCTGTGCTCACCTGAAAGGTGACAAAGTGCGAAGACGCGATGCCGCCGTAAGCGCACTTTAGCAAAAGTAGAAGCGAAGATTTAAAAGTATTTAGCTAGAAGTTTAGGCTATATCCAGTTGATTTCATATTGCTCAATATGAAAGCTTGGCTCGACCTTCACGGCCACAGATGTCTGTTTATCACTTTCAAAGCCGTCAATGGCCTCGGTCTCTTCGGTATATAGCCAGTCTGCCACGTCAGAGTGGCACCTGACCTTAACTGATTCTGAGCTCACCTCTTTTTTAAGGCTAAGTTCACGTTCAATTTCTCTCAAAATTTCTTGGGCCACTGTCATTTTTTGCTTAACATAGCCTTTGCCTTCACAATATGGGCAAGGCTCACATAATGTGTTCCTTAAACTTGGCCTCGTTCTTTTTCGAGTCATCTCTACAAGACCCAGATCAGACATTGAAACAATAGTGTTTTTTGCCTTATCTTTTGCCATTTCATTTTGTAAAGCTTGTAAAATTTGCTCTTTATGAGTTTCTTTTTCCATATCAATAAAATCAATAATGATTATGCCGCCGCAGTTTCTTATCATTAGCTGATGTGCAATTTCTTTTGAAGCCTCGAGGTTTGTTTTAAATATTGTTTCTTCCAAGTCTTTTTTACCAACATAACGCCCGGTATTTACATCAATAACAACAAGAGCCTCCGCCTCATCAATAACAATGTAACCTCCTGACTTTAACCAAACTTTCCGGCCAAGTGACCTTGAGATTTCAATATCAATATCATACAGATCAAATAAGGGTTTAATATTTTCATACAATTGAACTTTTGATTTTAACTTTGGCATAAATTGGCCCACAAAATGGACTACTTTTTTATATGTTGGCTTATCATCAACCAAAACTCTTTTAACATCTTCATTAAGAAGATCTCTTAAGGAAACCAGCTCCATGCTAATCTCGGAATGAACCTGACCCATTGTTTTTTTATTTGTATAGTTTTTTTGAACATCACGCCAAATTTTACTTAAATAAACTAAGTCTGAATTTAAACTCTCTTCGGGAGCGCCTTCACCAGCAGTTCTAATTATAACTCCACCCTCTGGCTTTAAAGAAAGCACTAGCTCCTCTAAACGCGCCCGCTCTTCCTCATTTTCTATTTTGCGAGAAACACCAATATGATTAACCGTGGGCATATACACAAGGTTTCTGCCTGGTAAGGTTATGTGGGTTGTAATTCTTGCGCCCTTTGTTCCTAAGGGGTCTTTTGCTACCTGAACCATTAACTCTTGGCCAGCCGTAATTAAAGTTTGTATTGGAGGCAAAGAAGTGTTTTCCACACCCTTATTATCAAATCTTTTTAACACCACCTCTTCTTCGTCATTATCATCCGATAAATCCGCATCAACTTTTAAGCCTTGAGTAACAATATCACCAACATATAAAAAGGCAGCCTTGTCGAGACCAACATCTACAAAAGCGGCCTGCATCCCAGGCAAAACCCTAAGAACCTTTCCCTTATATATTGATCCGACAAAGGTCGGTAAAGTCTTTCTTTGAACTTTGAAGTCAGTAATCACTTTTTCATCAAGATAAGCAACTCGAGTTTGTCCTGGACGAACATTTATTAATATTTCAGACATTGCTTCCTCTTAACCATAAATTACCTAGACCTTTGTTATACACAAATTCTCCAGAAGTGTCCTCATAATTTTTTAACTCTTTTTATCACATATTCGTAAACCCAACAGCATAACTAGCCGATAACATTACATCTACCAAGTATAAAGGAATATAGTATGGCAAGCATAGATGATCTTTTTAAAATGATGGTAAGCAGAGACGCTTCAGATTTACATTTAAGCGCTGGAGCTTCACCAATTATGAGAATTAGTGGTGACATGATCCCACTAGAAATTCCCGCTCTTACATCTGCAGATGTGCAAAATTTAGTTTTTGAAATTTTGTCAGATAAACAAAAAAAGAAATTTATTGAAAATTGGGAACTTGATTGCAGTTATCATCTACCTGGAATTGGTCGGTTTCGTATTAATGTCTTCATGCAACGCCGAGGATTAGGGGCCGTTTTTAGACAAATTCCAACTGAAATTAAGTCTATGGAAGAATTGGGGCTCCCCTCTATACTACGAAGTTTTACAAAACTTCACCGTGGATTAGTTTTAGTTACTGGACCTACTGGGTCAGGTAAATCAACAACTCTTGCAGCCATGATTCATACAATTAATATGACAATGTCAAAACATATCCTAACTGTTGAGGATCCTATTGAGTTTGTGCATGAAAACAGAAAGTCTTTAATTAGTCAGAGAGAAGTATCAAGCCATACAAAGTCTTTTAAAAACGCATTGAAGGCTGCCCTCAGGGAAGATCCTGATATAATTTTAGTGGGCGAAATGCGTGACCTTGAAACAATTGAGCTTGCCTTGACCGCTGCAGAGACTGGACATTTAGTTTTTGGAACTTTACACACCAATAGTGCCCCAAAAACTGTGGATAGAATTATTGATGTGTTTCCCGAAGGAGCACAGTCACAAATTAGAACTTTATTATCCGAAAGCTTGAAAGGGGTTGTTGCACAACAACTATTTAAACGCGCAGATAAACCCGGTCGCGTAGCAGCCCTTGAAATTTTAGTTAATACGCCAGCTGTTGGAAACCTAATTCGTGAAGGCAAAACCTATCAAATACCTTCAATTATGCAAACCGGCCATGAAGTAGGAATGGTTACCTTTGATCGCGCACTAAAGGAATTAGTGGCGGCTGGAAAACTTACTTCAGACGTGGCCGATGATTTCTTAGGCCGAAAAACAAAGAGTGCTCAAAAAGAACTTCCGAAAGCAAACATCTCTCTTAAAGCTCAGGAGCTTAATGGCGCGCCAAAATCAGATATCAGACTAAACGATGAAAGTACCTCTGCCAAAACTGAAGTTTCAAGTGTATTTGGTGGCTTTAACAAGAAAAAAAGCAGCTAATCTGAAGCAAGCCATGCTTGCTTCTAGCAATATCTAAAAACTAAAACTTATTTGATCTGTCAGAATTTGAAAGCCTAGAATAAGATTTATTCTTCGTACATCGAAAGTCATTATTCACTTGTTGTATTAGTAATTTATTTAAACAGTCCTTGAACAGTTGCTAATTCTAAAATAAATATATTCTTTTAGGAATATATGGATAATTTAAATAGTTTCATTGATCATACTCTACTAAAGGTTACTTCTGTTGAAAGTGATTATATACAATTGTTTGATGAAGCTATTAAGTATAAATTTTATTCCGCCTGCATACCACCTTACTTTGTTCCCTTAGCCAAGAAATCACTCATGGGCAGCTCTGTTAAAACCTGCAGCGTTGTTGGTTTCCCATCAGGACTAAATAATTTAAAAACTAAAGCTCAAGAAACAGAGCTACTTATTAAAGAAGGTGTTGATGAAGTTGATATGGTCGCAAATCTCTCTCTTATTAAGTCCAACAACTGGAACATGTTATTAAATGAAATTTCTTTAATTAAACGTTTGTGTGGTGAAAACCCGCTTAAAGTTATTGTTGAATCATCATTGTTATCCAAAGAGGAAATACTTAACTGCTGTCTTATAATCAAAGATGCTGGGGCTGATTTTATTAAAACTTCTACGGGGTTTAATGGCCCCGGCGCACAAATTGAAGATGTTAAGTATATGTATAGCCAACTTGAGGGCTCACAAGTTAAGATAAAAGCCAGTGGTGGAATTAGAGATTTAAACTCTGCCCTTAACTTTATCGACGCTGGTTGCAGTCGAATTGGCAGTAGCTCTGGGGTACAAATAATTAACCAATTAAAAACAGGATCAGTAAATGAAACTTCTTCCAGTTCAAATTATTAAAAATAAAAGAAATAAACAGCCTCTAAGTTATGATGAGCTTAAGTTTCTTGTTGATGGCTATACTGACGGCTCAATTCCCGATTATCAAATGTCATCTTTTTTAATGTCTGTATTCTTTAACGGCATGACCCCAGAAGAAACAGCCAGCTTTACTAAGATTATGAAAGAGTCTGGCAACAGCTTTGACTTTAAAGATCTTCAACCACTCGTTATTGATAAACACAGCACTGGCGGTGTTGGCGACAAGGCTAGTTTAATTTTAGCTCCCATTGCCGCAGCCTGTGGAGTTTATGTGCCCATGATTGCTGGTCGCGGATTAGGTCATACTGGTGGCACACTTGATAAGCTCGAAAGCATCACTGGTTTTAATACTCAAATTGAGCGAAGTAATTTTGAAGCTATTGTTCGTGACGTGGGCTTTGCCATAATGGGACAAACATCTGATATTTGTCCTGCCGATAAAAAACTTTATGCACTTCGGGACGTTACTGCCACAGTTGAATCGCTTCCTTTAATCTGCGGAAGTATCATGTCAAAAAAATTATCTGAAGGCATTAATGGGTTAGTTCTTGATGTAAAGTTTGGTAAAGGCGCGTTTATGAAATCTGTTGCTGATGCCGAAAGCCTTGCTCTTTTACTTAAAGAAACTGGCGAGGCCAATAATGTTAAAGTACATGCACTTCTTACCAATATGGAACAACCCCTCGGTAAATATGTCGGTAATTCACTTGAAGTTCTTGAGTGTTATGAAATTCTAAATGGCTCAAGTGATAGACTATATCAAGACACTATTGAGCTTAGCCTTCAGCTCGCTGCACATATGATTTACTTAGCAGGCAAAGCAAGTAGCTCAGAGGCTGCATACGCACTTGCCAAAGAACAATTATCAAATGGAAATGCTCTTAAAAAATTTGAGCAAGTCTGCGAAAGACAGGGAGCTACCTGCAAAATGTCTGAAACTCCCCAGCCTAAATCTTCAATCGAAGTTAAAGCCAGTGAAGATGGCTATATCTCTGAATTTTTAAATGAAAAAATTGGTTACTTGGGTGTACGCCTCAAGGCAGGCCGTTCAATTTCCACTGATATTGTAAATCCTTTGACAGGTTTTGAGTTTTGTAAAAAAATTGGAGATCAGGTTAAAAATAATGAAGTCATTGCCAAAATTCACCATGATGGTCGTGTTGATTTAACTGGCGCTGAAGAAGACTTAAGGAGCTATATTAAAATTTCTAAAAACAAACCTGATACTTTGAACTTAATACATAAAAAAATTATATAATAGGGGCTTAATTGTGATCGAGCGACTTAAGGAATCTAAAAAATATATTGAAACAAAAATAAGCAAAACCCCGACATTGGCAATTACTCTTGGATCTGGGTTGTCTGATTTTGTTAATAAATTATCAAACACAATAACAATACCATTCAACGATATTCCTAATTTTTCTAAAACAACTGTGGAGGGTCACCCTGGCCAAATGGTTTTTGGAGAAATCGGTGATCATTATATATGCGTATTGCAAGGTCGCGTTCATTATTATGAGGGGCATGACCTGCCTGAGGTGGTTTTTGCCACTCGCCTTATAAACCAGCTTGAAATTAAAACCTTAATACTAACTAACTCCTCTGGTGGTTTTCTTGATGGGATGAAGCCTGGTGACTTCATGATTATTACTGACCATATTAATTTAACAGGGCAAAATCCGCTGATTGGCCCCAACATAAAAGATTTTGGTCCTAGATTTCCCGACATGAGTGAGATCTATAATAAAGACTTAATTGAAAAACTTGAAAGTACTTTTAAAAGTAAAAATCTTCGCTACCAAAAAGGTATCTACTGTGGCGTTACAGGGCCAAGTTATGAAACACCTGCAGAGATTCGCTTTATGAAGCTGATAGGCGGGGGAGCCGTGGGCATGAGCACAGTTCCTGAAGCCATTGCCGCTAATCACATGGGAATGAATATCTGTGGCCTAAGCTGTATTACCAACCTGGCCTCAGGAATAAGTAAAAATGCCCTAACACATGAAGAAGTTAAAGATGAAGCCGCCCTAGCTGCTAAAAACTTTAATGAAGTTCTCCATGATTTTATTTTAAAATTATAAATGGAGATAGCTTGTTATTAATTAAAAATGGTACTCTTGTAACTATGAATAAGTCCTTTGATGTTCTCAAGGGCGACCTCTTAATTAAAGACAATAAAATAATACAAATTTCAAAAAACATCCCTACTCCGGAGGGGGCCAAAACTATTGATGCCAGCAATCAGTTTGTTTTGCCTGGGTTAATTCAATCCCATGTGCATTTATGTCAAACTCTTTACCGTGGCTTTGCTGATGACCTACCCTTGCTTGATTGGCTTAAAAATAAAATTTGGCCAATGGAACACAATCACACTGAGAACTCAATTAAAGCCTCAGCAGACCTATCAATATTAGAAATGAATTTACTGGGGACCACTAGTATTCTAGATATGGCCTCTGTAAGAAATACTCATGCCTTGCTAGAGTCGGTTGAAAAATCTGGAATACGCTATTGGGGCGGAAAGTGCTTTATGGACTATAAAGACTACAGTGGCCCCCTTTATGAAAAAACTAGTGAAACGCTCAAAGAAACTGAAGAGTTAATTAAGTACTGGCACAAAAAAAATGACCTTATCAACTATGCCCTTTGCCCAAGGTTTGTGGTTTCATGTACTGAAGAAATCCTGATAGAAAGTAGAGAGTTACAAAAACAATATGATTTAATCATTCACACGCATGCCAGTGAAAATAAAGATGAAGTTGACATCGTCATTAAACGAACCGGACTAAGAAACATTTCTTACCTTGATAAAATTAATCTACTTAACAAACAATCAGCCATTGCTCACTGCATACACCTTGATGAACACGAAATTTCATTAATGAAAAATTCGCAAGCTAATATTCTACATTGCCCAAGTTCAAACTTAAAACTTGCAAGTGGGATCGCCAAAATAGAACAGTATATTAATAATGGCCTCAGAGTTTCCATTGGCGCTGATGGCGCTCCTTGCAATAACAACTTAGATCCATTTATGGAAATGAGGCTCTGTGCTTTATTACAAAAACCAATTTTTGGATCTGAAGCCCTTTGCGCTCAAAAAGCTCTTGAGATTGGAACTCTTGGCGGGGCCATGGCTCTGGGCATGGAAAACCAATTAGGCCAACTTTCAGAAGGCTTTTTAGCGGATGTCATTACTATTGATCGCTCGCATCCAAGTGTTTACACTGTACAAAACCCCTACTCAGCCATTGTTTATAGTTGTAGCGGAAGAGATGTTACAAACACTATTATTAATGGAAAACTGGTTGTAAAAAATAAATCACATCAAGTTTTTGATGAAGAGTCTGTGAAGCAAAGTGCAAAACTTGAGCTGGACAAAATGATACGAAGAATTGAAAACTAACTCTATTTACAAACTTTAGTCTAATCCATGCAAACCCCTGAAATGCCCTGTGGCAGTGCATTTTAGCCATAATCAGGACTAGCCCATAGTCAAAAAAACCACTCTCCGTAACCTCCGCAACTAAACCCTCTGGCATAATAATATCTGAAGTCTTTTCTTTCGAAACCTCTTTGTTTCAACTTATCAAAAGTTAAATGCCATGGATGGCGGAGCTATTAATGATTGCAAGTATTTTACGTTTTATCCTATTTATTTTTTTAACTTTAAATATTATCTCTTGTGATAACTCAGCAAACGAAAGTAAGAAGTTTGACGAATTCAATAAAACTCAAGCTTGTCGTGGCAACAAAGTACCAAACGAATATATTGTTCAATGGAAAAGTGGAAAAATTTCAAAAGTCACTGGCATGAACCAAGAGCAGTTTTTAAATAATTATATTCAAAAACATTATGATGAAATAAAAACTTCTGAACCAAATTATAAATTAAACTTAATTGATGATTCTATTAAACCCTTTGCCACATGCACCAAAGGCAACTGGGGTGTTGATAGCATAAATGTAAAATCATTATGGTCTTCTGGCTTAACTGGTAAAAATGTTTTAATTGCGGTGAGTGATTCTGGCGTAGACATTAACCACCCTTCTTTAAAAAATAGAATTGCTTACAATATCGGTGAATCTGGAACTGACTCCAATGGTAACGATAAATCAACTAATGGTATTGACGATGATAAAAATGGTTATATTGATGACTACGCCGGCTATGATTTTGTCGATGGGGATGGCTCTCCAAACGATATAAGCGGGCACGGCACAGGCGTGGCTGGAACAATTGCCTCTGAGCACGCTCCCTTTAAAAGCAACGGAAGTAACAAACAAGTCTTTGGCATTGCTCCTGGCGCTAAAATAATTCCAATTAAATTTATAAACCGCACAGGCGCAGACACTCAGGCAGCGGTTAACTCTTTAAAATATGCTGTTACTAGAGGCGCACAAATTATTAATGCTAGCTGGGGAGGAAATGATTGTTCTTCTATTTTACCCAATTATATAAAAACTTTGGAACAAAAAAATTTACTTTTCGTTGCAGCCTCCGGCAATGAGTATAAGGATCTTGATAATCTTGGGCGGCTTAACCCCACTTACCCTGCATCACTCAATTTAAAGAATCAAATTACTGTTGGGGCCATAGGGTTTTTTGGTAACAAAACTGATTTTTCAAACTATGGGAGAAACTCTGTAGAATTATTCGCCCCTGGTTCAGAGATTATAACTTTAGCACCAAACTCTGGCAGCACATGCTATGATGGAACAAGCTTTGCCGCACCAATTGTTAGCGGTGCGCTTGCTTTGCTCATGGAAGCATACCCAAGCGCTAAGCCTTTAGAAATTAAAAAGCTTATTCTAGATAATACTCGAATAGATCAAAACTATATTAACCTCACAAAAGGGGCTTTAGATTTGGGTAATTTATCTCCTTAATAAAATATTTATTTTCTTTAAATTTAGGACGCGGTATTACATAAATACACCTCCTGAAAGCCCCATATTTAAGCTAAACAGCTAGATTTTGTGCCGCGCATTATTTAGGTCATTTTTACCCTACTATTCCTATACGTCTCTCTCTATTTCATATAAGAATTTATGCTTAAATTAAAGTTTTAAAATTTAAACTAAATCAACAATTAAGGGCACTTAAGTGAGAACATACATTAGTGATTTAAAAAAACATATCGGCGAAGAAGTTACTTTAAAAGGTTGGGTTTATAACTACAGAGCTTCAAGTAAAAAAATAAAGTTTTTAATTTTACGAGATGGCACTGGATTATGCCAATGTGTTTACTTTAATGGCGAGTGTGATGACCAAGCTATAGAATTATTTTCAGAAATCACGCAAGAGTCTAGTGTGGAAGTTACTGGAGTTCCTCGTATTGAAGAGCGTAGCCCAGGTGGAGTTGAGCTTGGTGCTGTAAAATTAAAAATATTATCGAAATCAGTGGATTACCCAATCACTCCCAAAGAACATGGAACTGATTTTTTAATGAACCACCGTCACCTTTGGTTAAGGTCGAAAAAACAACATGCAGCCTTAAGAGTTCGAGCCGAACTTATTAATGCAATCAGAGATTTCTTTGATGGTGATGGTTTTACACTTATAGATGCACCCATTTTTACTCCAAGTTCTTGTGAAGGAACATCCAATTTATTTGAAACACAATACTTTGATGACAAAGCCTATTTATCACAAAGTGGTCAACTATACATGGAAGCCGCCGCTGCTGCTTTTGGCAAAGCCTATTGTTTTGGCCCAACTTTCCGTGCAGAAAAATCTAAAACTCGCAGACATCTTATTGAGTTTTGGATGGTTGAACCAGAAGTAGCATTCAATGACCTTTATGACAATATGGACTTAGCAGAAAAGTTTGTTGAGTATATAATTCAACGAACAATTAAAAATAAGGCGGAAGAACTTAAAATTCTTGGTCGCGATACAAGTGGCCTTGAAAAAATTAAAGGAGAATTCCCTCGCCTACATTATAGAGAGGCTGTAGAAATTATTAAAAAAGAAAACCCTGATTTTATTGATGGCGATGACTTTGGTGCGCCTGACGAAACTGTGATTAGTTCAAAATTTGAAAAGCCAGTTTTTGTTCACCACTTTCCGTCAGCAATTAAAGCTTTTTACATGAAAGAGGACACTGAGGATAAGGGTTATAGTTTTAGCTGTGACATGCTTGGAACAGAAGGCTACGGTGAGATCATTGGCGGAGGCCAACGTGAAGAAAGTATTGAAGTATTAGAACAAAAAATTAAAGAACATGAATTAGATATGAAGGATTTTCAGTGGTATCTAGATGTAAGGCGCTATGGAAGCTTCCCTCACTCTGGCTTTGGCTTGGGTGTTGAAAGAACTGTAGCTTGGATTTGTGGCTTACCTCATATTAGAGAAACTATACCCTTCCCAAGAATGTATGGTCGATTACATCCATAGGAGTTAATGTGGAAAAAGAAATAGAATTAAAACTTAAAAATCTTGATGATAAAAATAATCAAGCCTATATGGGTGGTGGTGAAGCCAGGCAAAAAAAGCATCGCCAAGGCGAACGCTTAACTGCACGTGAACGCCTTGATGTTTTACTTGATCCAGGCAGCTTTGTTGAGCTTGATCGCTTTATCACTCACCGCTGCCAAAATTTTGGAATGGGTGAAAGAAAAATCCCTGGTGATGGTGTTGTTACCGGCTATGGTCGAATTAATGGAAAGACGGTTTATGTCTATAGCCAAGACTTCACAGTGTTTGGCGGAAGTATGTCGCGCACTCAAGCCAACAAAATTTTAAAAATACAAGAAATGGCTATGAAAAATGGATGTCCAATTATTGGATTAAATGATTCTGGTGGCGCGAGAATTCAAGAGGGTGTTGAAGCCTTGGCTGGGTACGCAGATATCTTTTTGAAAAATACTTTAGCTTCTGGTGTAGTTCCACAAATTAGTGCAATAATGGGGCCTTGTGCTGGTGGTGCTGTTTATAGCCCAAGTTTAACTGATTTTATTTTTATGGTTAAAGATACTAGTTATATGTTTGTAACTGGTCCCGATGTAATTAAAACTGTAACTCATGAAGAAGTTACTAAAGAGGAACTAGGTGGTGCATTAACTCATAACCAAAAATCTGGTGTTGCACATTTTGCCACAGACAATGATAAGCACTGCTTATTAATGATTCGTGAACTTCTAAACTTCTTACCAATGAATAACTTAGATGATACCCCTTATCTTGAAACTAAGGATAAGCCTGACCGCATTGATGAAAGCTTAAACGAAATTGTTCCTAGTAATCCTAAAAAGCCTTATGACATAAAAGAAATTGTTAAAAAGACTGTTGATGAGGGCTACTTCTTAGAAGTTCAGCAACATTATGCGCAAAATATTGTTATTGGCTTTGCTAGATATAATGGGCGCAGTGTTGGTATAGTTGCTAACCAACCACAAGTTTTGGCTGGCTGTTTAAATATTCCTGCCAGCATAAAAGCAGCTCGATTTGTTAGATTCTGTGATGCCTTTAATATTCCTGTTGTAAGTTTTGTTGATGTTCCTGGCTTTTTACCAGGGACCGACCAAGAGTGGGCTGGAGTAATTACTCACGGAGCAAAATTACTTTATGCTTATGCCGAAGCAACAGTTCCTAAGGTAACTATTGTTACAAGAAAAGCTTATGGCGGAGCCTATGACGTAATGTCATCAAAGCATTTACGTGGCGACATTAACCTTGCCTATCCAACAGCAGAAATTGCAGTAATGGGTGCTGAGGGCGCAGTGAATATTGTATTTAGAAATGAAATTAAAGAAGCCTCCAATGTGGATGAGCGCAGAAAAGAGCTTATTGATGATTACGAAAAGCAATTTGCTAATCCTTATGTTGCTGCCGAGCTTGGTTACATCGACGAGGTCATTGAACCTGCACTCACTAGGAAAAGAATTATTGAGTCATTAGAAATGCTAAAAAACAAAAAAGATACTAACCCTCCAAAAAAACACGGGAATATACCTCTATAAAACTAGGATATAATTATGTTTAAAAAAATTCTTATTGCTAACCGTGGTGAAATTGCAATTCGTGTGATTCGTGCTTGTAGAAGCATGAACATTCAAACTGTTGCTGTTTATAGCGTTGCCGACAGAAACAGTTTACATGTTATGCTTGCCGATGAAGCCTATGAAATTGGACCTGCACCGAGTAACCAATCATATTTAAATGTGGATAAACTTGTTGAAGTTTGTAAAAGTGCTAGCGTTGATGCTATTCACCCTGGCTATGGCTTTTTAAGTGAAAATGCTGACTTTGTAAAAAGACTTAACGAGGAAGGCATTACTTTTATTGGCCCAACTGTTGAAAATATTAGAGCCATGGGCGATAAACTTGCTTCTCGCGAGCTCATGATGAAGGCAGGAGTTCCTACCGTTCCTGGAAGCCCTGGATCAATTACAGATGCTGATGAAGCCGAAAAAGTTGCTGCTGAAATTGGTTACCCTGTAATTATTAAAGCTTCTGCTGGGGGCGGAGGTAAAGGAATCAGAGTTGTTTTTGAACCTAAAGAATTAGCTAGTAGCTTTAGAGCCTGCCAATCTGAAGGAAAAAATTACTTCAGTGATGATCGAGTTTTTATTGAGCGCTTTGTTCAAAACCCTAAACATATTGAAATCCAGGTTTTTGGCGACACGCATGGAAACGTAGTTCACTTATTCGAGCGCGAATGCTCTGTTCAAAGACGACACCAAAAACTAATTGAAGAATCTCCTAGTATTTCTGTTCCGCAAAAAGTTCGTGAGACAATGGGTCAGGTTGCCGTAACAGCAGCCAAATCTATTAACTATGTTGGCGCCGGAACTATTGAGTTTATTTTTGATAACAATACTAAAGAGTTCTTTTTCATGGAGATGAATACTCGTTTACAAGTTGAGCATCCAATTACTGAGCTTGTCACTGGGGCTGACTTAGTTAAAGAACAAATTCTTGTTGCTACTGGTAAAGAGCTTTCATTTAAACAAGAAGATATTAAACAAACTGGTCATGCCATTGAATTAAGAATTTGCGCTGAAGACCCTGTAACTTTTGTTCCAAACCCAGGGACAATAAGACGTTACCGTGAGCCGTCTGGCCCATTCATTCGAGTTGATGGCGGCGCCTACCAAGGTTATGAAATCCCAATTTATTATGACCCAATGATATCTAAACTTATTGCTTGGGGACATAATCGCGAAGAATGTATTAACAATCTTCATCGCGCTTTAGGCGAGTATATGATCACTGGTGTAAAAACTAATATCAACTTACATCGAAATATTTTAAAGCACCCACTCTTTTTAAGCGGTGAATACACAACCCAATTCATTGAAAAAGAAGTTACTGGTAAACCACAAGAAGACATGTTCATGTTTGTAGATGATCGAGTCTTTTTAATTTCAGCTGCGATTGAAGCCTACAAACATGCAAAGTCTAATAACAACTTTCAGTTTAGTGAAAATAGCCAATGGAAAATTGCTGGCCGCAATAAGCAACTAAGGCAATAGGAGTATATCATGTATTTTGAAGCACAATCTAATGGACAAAATTATGCACTAACTATTCGCGAAGACCGTGAAGCTTGGCGAGTTGGTATAAAAAAAGAATCTCTTGATTGGAACTACTACAATGTTTCTAAGAAAGATTATCAAGATGTGAATCAAACTATCAGTTTTATTTTCAAAAATAGCTCATACTTAGTTGATGTCATTGGTGAAGAAACTGATTATACCGTTTACACTCGTGGCTCATTTAGAAAAATAAGTATTTTCAATGACGAAATGATCTTACATGAAAGCCTTAAATCTGGTGGCCAACTTGGTGGAGGCAATAACCTCTCTTCAGGTATGCCTGGAAAAATTGTAAAGCTTTTTGTTAAGCCTGGACAAGAAATCAAAGAAGGCGAGCCTTTATTAATTATGGAAGCAATGAAAATGGAAAATGAAATGCGTGCAGCCAGAGATGTTACCATTGATGAAATTCTAGTTTCTGAAGGTGACACAATAGAATCAGGTGCTGTTCTAATATCTTTCAAATAAAGGTAATACAATTTAATGTCTAAAACTAAATATCGTAAAAGCTCATTTACCAACTCTAGCAACATTGAAATCCAGGATTACTATGGCCCAAGCGATGTTTCAGACAACCTAAGCGAAAGCCTATCGACACCAGGGAAATTCCCTTTTACTCGCGGCGTACAAGAAACTATGTACAAAGGGCGTTTATGGACCATGAGACAATATGCTGGCTTTGGTTCTGCTGCAGAAAGTAACAAACGTTATAAATTACTTTTAGATAAAGGCACAACAGGATTAAGTGTCGCTTTCGACCTGCCCACTCAGATGGGCTATGACTCAGATCATATTATGTCTACTGGCGAAGTTGGAAAGGTTGGAGTTGCAATAAGTAGTATTGAAGATATGGAAGTACTACTAAATAATATTCCTCTTGATAAAGTTTCCACCTCTATGACTATTAACTCCACTGCGGGTATTTTACTTAGCCTTTATATTGCTGTGGCAGAAAAAAGAGGAATTGATCGTAAGATCTTACGTGGAACTATCCAAAATGATTTATTAAAAGAGTATATCGCCCGTGGCACATATATTTACCCACCAAAGCCATCAATGCGAGTTATTACAAATATTTTTGAATACTGTACTAACGAAGTTCCATTATGGAATACAATTAGTATTTCTGGATATCATATTCGTGAGGCTGGCAGCACCGCTGTACAAGAGCTTGCCTTTACCCTTGCTAATGCAATTACGTATGTGCAATCTGCTGTTGACCAAGGGTTAGACGTTAATAGCTTTGCTCGTCGACTCAGTTTCTTTTTTAACGTTCATAATAACTTCTTTGAAGAAATTGCTAAATTTCGTGCGGCAAGAAGAATGTGGGCTAAAATAATGAAAGAGCGCTTCAATGTTACTGATGAAAAAGCTTTAAAAATGAGGTTTCATTCTCAAACCGCTGGAGTAACTTTAACTGCTCAACAGCCAGAGAACAATATTGCCCGAGTAAGTATGCAAGCCTTAGCCTCTGTTTTAGGAGGCACTCAAAGTCTGCATACAAACTCTATGGACGAGGCTCTTGGTTTACCCACTGAAAAAGCAGCCACAATTGCTTTAAGAACCCAACAAATTATTGCCCACGAAACTGGAGTTACTGACACAATTGATCCACTTGCTGGCTCTTACTTTGTGGAAAATTTAACAGATGAAGTTGAGCGCAGAGCCTATGATTATATCGACCGCATTGAAAATATGGGCGGAGTTATTAAATGTATTGAGCAAGGCTGGATTCAAAATGAAATACAAAACTCTGCTTACCAACAACAACTTGATCTTGAATCAAAAAAAGAAATTATTGTTGGTGTTAATGACTTTATACAAACTGATAAACGTACAAATGTTGAGGTCTTAAAAATTTCTGAAGACGTTGCAAGAGAACAAATTCAAAGGCTTACTCTATTTAAAAGTAAAAGAGATAATGCTTTAGTAAAATCATATTGTGAGAAAATCACAAATGCAGCCGATGCTGACACAAATTTAATGCCTCTTTTTGTTGAAGCTGTTAAAAATAATGTTACTCTTGGCGAAATCAGTGACTCTCTCCGCAAAGTCTTTGGACAATACAGAGAGACTGTTAAGTTTTAGTTTTGATAATTTTCCTAGCAAGTTTGCAAGCGAGTTGATTGATAGCCTAAGTTGTAACGGTTAAGACCTGATCGTACAGTTGCCCTTTTAGCAAGCATCGTGTTTTTAAATTGTCTGTCAGTTAAAATCTAGTTTTTTCTTATTCCAAACCTCCTTGCCTGCAAGGAGAGTTTGCATCGGAGTTCTTCCG
>CALLBC010000109.1 GCA_938001965.1 uncultured Bdellovibrionales bacterium
ACATGTTCAATTAAAAATTGAGCTTGATTAAAAGTTAAGCCACCAGGAACAGGCGTACCAGTATTGGGGCAATACTTAGGGTCCAAGCCATCGATATCAAATGAAATATAAGTGGGGTTTTTTAGTTTATCAGCAATTTCACTGACCTTATCTAACCAAGAACTCCCTTTAAATAAATCTGTTTGAATATTTTTATCAGTGAAGGTGCTTAGTTGCTTAGAGCTTTCAACGAGATCCATTTCCTCTTTACAATAATCCCTAATGCCCACTGAAACTAAATTTTCTGGTGGGTTTTCCAGGTTTAAAACATTAAACATAATTGAGGCATGAGAATGTTTAAATCCTTGGTAAGAATCTCTTAAATCAAGATGTGCATCAATATGTAAAATGTCATAGGATTTATTTTTTTCACTCAGAGCCTTGATTAGCCCCAAGGGTGAGGAGTGATCTCCGCCAAGAACGGCCACTTTTTTATTTTGATTTAGTAAGTTTTTTGATTTTTCATAAACTGAGCTAACCATGTTTTCACAGGCAATATTAATTTCTTTGAGATCAATGGTAAGTTCTTCGTTTAAACTTAATTGCTGATCTAAATGAGTAATAATTTTTTGTGCTTTTGATTTATTTATTTCATTTTTACTTTTTAAATTTAATTCATCATCTAGTAAAAAAATTGGATGGTTACTTATATCGTCGTGTTGGTCATAGGTGTGCAGGTCAAGTTGAGGGCTAGCTTGTAAGATGGCTTTAGGGCCAAGAGAAGCGCCTGACCCATAAGAGGTTGTGACTTCCCAAGGGACTGGAATAATTGCCAGCGAACAATCAGATAAATTTGTAGTTAAGCCGTATAGTCCTAATTTACTCTGCAATGTGATTTCCTTATTTTTTTATTTTAAAAATTTAACGTAAACAAAAAATAATATGCAAACGAACATGAGTGCTAAAAATATTTTTTCTAAGTACTTATCAATAAAGCCTTTAATGGTAGGTCCAAAAAAGTAAATTAATCCCCCAACAAGGAAAAACCTCATCCCTCTTCCAAAAATAGATCCAAAAATAAAGGGCACCAATGGGGCTTGCGATAAGCCAGCTGAAACCGTAAACACTTTAAAAGGTAAAAAGGTGAAGCCAGCAATAAACATGGCATAGAAAGTATTTTCTTTAAACATTTCTGCAGCCTTGGCAATAAAGTGGTTATCTCCTAAATAACCCATAACAAAATCACCCGCTTGAAAGCCTAATAAGTAACCGGCAATACCGCCGATGACGGATGCAACACAGCCGATAGCTGCGTAGTGCAGAGACTTCTTATGTTTTGAAATGCAAAGAGCCATTAATAATGGATCCACAGGAATGGGAAAGAAGATTGATTCAATAAAACAGATAAATACGTAAGCTTGAACGCCCTTTGGGTGGGTGGCCCATTTTAATGTCCATTCATAGAGTCGTCTTGGGAGTGAGAATAGGGCTTTCATTTATGTATCCATTTTGAAGGGTGTACTTTGCTTTACATACTTATTATTGATGTAAATATGGGTAAAAATGAATGAATATATTATATCTGTTATAAGTATTTATTATTTAGGTCTCCTGCCATGAGTGTGTAATTCTTATTTTACTTAATAAAATTAAGTACATATGGATTGTGTTTAAGTGCCAAAGTTAGAATATTGCAAGGCGCAAAAAGACTTGATAAATATGACATTCAAACAGCAAAACCTTGAATAAATTAGCTACTTATATGATGTTAGATGGGTTGTTTTCAACACCAAGCGTTAACGAGTAACGCACCAATTTAAGTGAGGATCAATTATGATTAAACAAATTTTCTTATCAATTATTATCTCTCTGTTTGCCACTTCGTTAATGGCAAAGCCAGGCCCAATCACTACTGCACTAGGTAGTTCAAAAGCTCAAAAAGGTGGAACTTTTTATAGAGCTATTTTGTCTGAGCCGCCAAGGCTAAACCCTATTACATATAGTGATTTATACGCCCGTTATATTTTTGCTTTTTCAATGGATTCATTAATGGCAAGGAACCCTCAAACTCGTGAATGGGAGCCAATGTTAGCAGAATCAGTAAAGCTTATTAATAAGGGTAATGGAGTTGAAGTGAAGCTTCGTAAGGGTGCTACATGGCATGATGGCAAACCAGTGACTGTTAAGGATGTTAAATTTAGCCTAGATTGTATTATTAATAAAAAGTACGACAACGCTTCTTTACGTCCTTATTATGAAAATATTGAATCAGCCACAATTGTTGATGATTCAACAGTAAATTTTAAATTTAAAAAGAAATACTTCGGTAACTTTAATGTTATTGCCGGGCTTACTATAGTTCCTCAGCATGTATATGGTGATCCGAAAAAGAAGTTAAACAAAGTAATGGTTGGTGCAGGACCATATAAAATGGGTAAGTACAAAAAACGCAGAAGTATTACTTTAGATAAAAATAAAAGTTGGTGGGGATTTAAAGACCCAAGGTTTAAAAATGCTTTTAATGCAGATAAAATTGTTTTTAGATTTATTAAAGATGACAACGTAAAATTAGAAATGCTTAAGAAGGGTAAAATTGATTTATACCCTCGTATGACTCCTGAAATGTATGTTAAAAAGGCAGTTGGCAAACTATGGGGAACTAAAGTCCATAAGAAAAAAGCTAAAAATAAACAAGTGAAAAGTTATGCCTTTGTAGCTTGGAACCAAAAAAATGATTTATTTAAGGATCGTGATGTAAGGGTTGCTTTGGCTCACTTAATGAATAGAAAATTAATGATCAAAAAATTTAGATATGGCATGTCTCTTCCAGCTACAGGCCCGTGGTACAGACAAAGTCCTTATGCTGCAAAAGATGTTAAGCCTTTTGAATTTAGCCCATCAAAAGCGAAAGCTTTACTTAAAAAAGCTGGATGGAAAGATTCAGATAAAAATGGAACTTTAGATAAAGTTATTAACGGTAAAAAAAGAGATTTTAGTTTTACACTAATGTTCTCTAGAAAAGATGCGGAAAAATATCTAACTGTTTATAAAGAAGATATGAAAAAAGCTGGTATCAGCATGACTTTAAAGTTTGTTGAGTGGAATAGCTTCCTTAAAACTTTGGATGATAAAAAGTTTGATGCCGTTAGATTAGGTTGGGGCGGAGGCTCTATTGATAACGATCCAAAACAAATTTGGCATACTGATAGTGCCAAAAACCAAGGGTCAAATTTTATTAGCTACAGCAATAAAAAAGTGGACAAGTTAATTGATGAAGGAAGACAAGAGCTTGATTATAATAAACGAGTTAAGCTTTGGAATGTAATTTATAAAGAAATTGCTAATGATGCTCCATATGCATTTATGTTTAATGATATCTATGAGTTTTATGGTCACACTGATAAAATGGGTACTGATCGTGTAACTTATAACTATGAAATTGGTGATCAATTCTGGTGGGTACGAAAATAATTTTGTAACAATATAAGGTTTTAGTAACATGTTTGTTTATTTGCTTCGTAGAGTATTAGCTTTGATTCCAACCCTGTTTGGGATCACACTTATATGCTTTTTAATTATTAATCTGGCACCAGGTGGCCCTATTGAGCAAAAAATTCAACAGATTCGTCGTGCTAGCATGGAATCAGGTGGTGGCAGTGAGTCTAACTTAGGTGTTTCTGAAGAGGTAATTGCTGACCTTAAAAAGCAATATGGTTTTGATAAGCCTATGCACACTAGGTATTGGATCTGGCTAAAGAATTTATCCAAACTTGATTTTGGTATGAGTCACTCAGAGGAAGAGCCCGCAATTGATGTAATTGTTAGTAAGTTTCCCGTGTCCTTACAGTTTGGGATTATCTCATTTATTCTAACCTATTTGGTCTGTATACCCTTGGGTATAATGAAGGCAGTTAAGGAGGGGAGCAAGTTTGACTTGGCTTCAAGCTTTGTTTTAATTGTCATGTACTCCATACCTCCATTGATGTTGGCAATTTTATTGATAACATTTTTTGCAGGGGGGTCTTTTTATGATTGGTTCCCTCTCACTGATATAATTTCTGATAATTACGATGAGCTCACCTTTATGGGTAAGGTTTGGGATAGGATACACCATTTTATTCTCCCACTTCTCTGTTATATGATTGGTAGTTTCACTATTTTGACATTTTTAATGAAAAACTCATTACTTGATGTTTTGAAGCTTGATTATGTCAGAACAGCTAGAGCCAAAGGTTTATCTGAAAATACAGTGATATATAAACACGCGGTTAGGAATGCACTAATTCCAATTATTACTGGAATGAGTGGGTTTTTAGCTATATTTTTCTCAGGCTCATTAGTTGTTGAGTTAATATTTAGTTTAGATGGAATTGGCTTGTTGGGATATCAGTCAGTGCTTGATAGAGACTATAATGTAATTATGGGTTTAATATTTTTGCAATCTGTAGTTTTGTTAATTGGCCGTATTATTACCGATGTAATGTATATGATTGTTGATCCGAGAATTGATTTTAATTAAATTTTAAAGTGAGTATTAAAAAGTGATAGAAAGTTTATTTAAAAATGAATTAAATTTAAGAAGGTACCGTAGGTTTAAAGCTAATAAATCTGCTGTAATTTCCACATTTATTTTATTGATTTTAATATTCTTTAGCGTCACGGCTAATATTTGGGCGAATAATAAGCCAATTATGATGAAGCATAATGGTTCTTTATATTTTCCAGCTATTAAAACCTATCACCCTTCTGTATTTGGCAATGAAAATGAATTTATTGCGGACTACAAAAAAATGGAATTAGTTAAAGATGGTGACTGGAAACTGTGGCCTCCAATACGTTGGGGAACCAATGAATCAAATAGTGAGCTAGATTCTTACCCATCAAAGCCGACAAAAGATAATTTATTTGGTACGGATGATCGAGGCAGAGATGTATTAACTCGTTTATTATATGGTTTTAGATATAGTTTTGGATTTGCAGTTATCGTATGGATGTTGTCCTTTGCAATTGGTATATGCATGGGTGCCCTTATGGGATTTAGTGGTGGGCTTGTAGATTTAGTTGGCCAAAGATTTGTAGAAGTTGTGGAGTCATTACCATTTTTAATTTTACTGATTACTTTGGTATCCATATTCGGTGCAAGTATGACCTTGCTTGTGATCTTTTTGGCATTATTTGGTTGGATCACAATTTCTTATTATGTAAGGGCTGAGTTTTTAAAGTTAAGACGACTTGATTTTGTTGAAGCGGCTAGATCCATTGGTGGTAGTCGTTGGAGGCAGGTATTTAAGCATATCTTGCCAAATGCATTGGGCCCAGTAATTACGTTTTCACCTTTTGTTATTGCGGCAAATATTTCCACATTAGCAATTTTAGACTTTTTAGGCTTTGGACTTCCACCACCAACACCAAGTTGGGGTGAATTATTTCAGCAAGCACAGAAAAATGTAACTGTAGCCTGGTGGCTAGCAGTATTCCCTGCTCTTGCACTATTTATTTCCATTATGGTTATGAACCTTATTGGTGATGGTGTTAGGGATGCACTGGATCCACGTAAGTAATTCTTAATCTATTAATTTTGTTTATAGTTTTGTTATGATTCAAATTTCTGAATAAATATTTTTTAAATTTCATCTTAGCTTTTTTCTAGAGTATCGCGTCGCGCTTCGCGTATCCGCGCTGTGTTCACCTTCAGAGGTGACAGAGTGCGAAGACGCGATGCTGCCGTAAGTGCACTCTAGAAAAAAGCTAAGATGAAATTTAAAAAATATTTATTCAGAGATTTGGGCTGTAATCATCCATATCAGTATGGTTTACTAACTATGGGCTAAAGTCCTGAATAGGGCTTGTTTAAGCTCTATCAAATTTACCGCAGTTTATTTTTCCAATATATTATTAGTACTTTACAAGGAGTAAGCAGCTATGAAAATTTTATTCGTATTACTGATGTCTATAGCTTTTGTTGGATGTTCCAGTTCTGACAAAAAGGAAGCTGAAATGGCTAAAACAGAAGTGTCTGAAAGTGCTAAAGAAGCAGTAGAGGATGTTAAAGAAACTGCAACGTCTGCGGTGAGCACGGCCACTAAGACTGCGTCATCATGTAGTGTGCGATCAAGTCGTAGTGTTATTAACTTTGGTTCGCCAAAAGTAACAAGTAGGGCATTTCGTCGCTTAAGATTGAAATCTAGTTCGGACTTTAAAGTTACAAGTGTATCTTCAATTAGTAAGCCATTTGGTTATTATAACTCTGGTGAGTTTCCAGGTGAGGCCACTTATCATGACTATAACTTGTGTGATATGTCGACGAGCTCAAATGATTGTTCGATTAACTTAGAGTTTAGGCCAAGAGCTGTTGAATCTTATTCAGATAACATAACAGTTTCATACACTGATGCTGGTGGAGAAAGTTGTACTTTAGAGGTGCCATTGAAAGGTGTTTCCACAGAAAGTTATTTAGGTAAAGATTCATCAAAAGGTTTACCAGATAATTAATACATAAAAAATTAAAACTAAAATGACTTAAAGCCTCAATTTGAATTGAGGCTTTTTTTGTTCCTCAGGGGGAGTTCTTACTTGGGTGTGTATGGCATAAGCAATAAGCTCTCTGCACAGGTGCGATCAGAAGTAAGATGCCTTGGCGGCTCGATATGTTTCAAACTTCTTAATCCAAATTTCTAGGTAAATATTTTTAAAGCTTAGTTTTTAGCTTGAGTATCGTGTCGCGCTTCTCGTATCCGCACTGTGCTCACCTTCAAAGGTGACAGAGTACGAAGACGCGATGCTGCCGTAAGCGCACTCGAGGCCAAGGCAAAACTTTAAAAAATATTTATTTAGAGGCCTGGGGGTTGACCAGTGCATTGTCTTCAATTTCTTCAGTATGATTTTTGAACAAAAAGTTTAACTTAGCTCTACCAGTCTTTGATTCACTAAAGGAAACAAACACTGCTGTGAAAGCAATAGTAATGGGTATTAAGGAAAACAAAGTGTCTTGCAGCCATTGGCCACCTTCAATGCCCTTTTGTAAAGGTATGGTGGCAAGCACTGCACAAGCAAGTCCTCTAGGGCCCATGGCAGTGGCCACAAGAGTGTCTAAGAGTGTGTATTTTTTGTTAGAGTATAAAAGCTTGATAGCAATATAGCGTGTAATTAAAATTACGATGGAAACTATTAAAGCAAAAATTATAACCTTTAAATTACTAAATTTAATTAATAGGCCAAGGTATATGAAAAAGAAAGTTCTTAATAAGAAAGTTAGCTCACTCAAGATTGATAAATCTTTATAAGATACCGGAACAGCACTAAAGTTTTTAGATAACCAGTTAGGAACTAAATTTAAATTGGCTAATGTAAAGCCTAGAGTTAAAACTGCAATAGCTCCATTAAAAGTAAAGAATTCCATTAAGCCAAATAATAATAAAGCCCAGGC
Source organism: uncultured Bdellovibrionales bacterium (assembly GCA_938001965.1). Lineage (GTDB taxonomy): Bacteria > Bdellovibrionota > Bdellovibrionia > Bdellovibrionales > UBA1609 > JAHDIR01. The sequence continues at coordinate 7,406 of CALLBC010000109.1, forward strand.
TTCGCCAGCAAATGCCATAGAGAGGATTGGCGCAAATCGCTTTTTGAAAAAAGCCCAAATTAAGCCAGCAATAACACCGATAGTGGCTGATATTGCAGTTTTTGGTCCAATGCCTACTAAGAGCTCATTGAGATCAAATTGTCCTCTTGCAAATGACTCCACAAGAACTAAGAAAATAACAATGGTAAGAACATCAGTGAAGGCTGACTCTAAAGATAAAATTACTTTGTTCTTTTGTTGTATGGATAGTTTTTTAACCATGGGTATTACAATGGCTGAAGAAGTACTTCCAATGGCTACTCCAAAAAGAATTGAAATAGGTAGGGGGTTAAATAAAGCAATATAAGAGAGAAGTGTTCCCGCTACCGCAATAAATAAAAAACTCATGATTGATAAAGCTGCAGAGGGGAGGCTGGAAGACATTAAGTCTTTAGCGCTTAATTGTAATCCACCTTCATATAAAATAACAATTAAGGCCATGGTGGAAATAACGGGCCCAGCTTTACCAAAGTCTTCAGCACTTAAGACGCCCAAAATGGGCCCAAGTAAATAACCAATAGCTATTAATATTAAGAGATCAGGGATTTTAGTTTTATCAAAAAACCAGTTAAGTCCATGTCCCAGAAAAAATAATAATGCAATACCAATCATTGTTATAGCCATGGGATTATTCTCTTAGAGCTTTACTAAGAGGTCAATTGTGATTTAGGCTGTGGCCAATGGATGAGTCAAAAACAGAGAAAAAAGTTGTAATTCCTTACAAAAGCTTGAGTAAAGAGGCTCTTGGAGGTGTTATTCAAGATTTTATATTGCGGGAAGGCACTGATTATGGAGCTCGTGAACTTTCTTATGAAGAAAAGCAAAATAGAGTCATTAAGCAATTAGATTCTGGTTATATATCTTTGGTTTTTGACCC
>CALLBC010000110.1 GCA_938001965.1 uncultured Bdellovibrionales bacterium
TCTTAAAGGCTTTATTAAACAAAAATAGCCCTGCCAGAGATGAATACCTTAATCATGCATTAAAGTACTCAACTGGAACAGAGCCTGAGAATAAGATTAGAGCGGGTATAAAAAAGAACTTCCCAAATTTTAAAATGTAAATACAAACCTTATACCGTAGCTTCGATAAACTTGACCAAAAGTAGGCACTCCCTCTTCTTCTTTTTTATCCTTTACGAAAAAGTATGCTTTATCTAAATGTAAAAACCTAAGACCAAATAACTTGTCAAAAGAGTTATTTATACCCTCAACAGGGTTAATTATGTGATGAACTATTCGACCAAAGCGTCTTGAATTTAAAAGTACATAGTCATTGTCTTTTAATTTATCATCCATAACGTGGAATACTTCACCTAATAAAGCGCCAATTGTTGGCGTCAATAGCAAGTCTTGAATTGAAGGAACTTCTGCAAAAGCCTCAATCCCATACTCCCACATCACTGTTGATACAAATACAGCAAAGCCAAATGACTCAAGTTTAGAAAAACCGGCATTTCTTAAAAATAAGTACTCGTAGGCACCACTTAAGGGGTGACCTATATAGTTGACTGCCCAGTCATCCTTATCAACTACAGGCCCCTCACTCACATTCTCCCTCCATTTATCAAATACATCGCTAATTTCACGATCTTTATCCCAGTGAGTAAACTCTTCAGGCATAGCCTAAAGAACTGCAAACATTGCAAACCCAAGCATGGAAAGATTTCTTACTGATGAGGCTAAAACCTTTTCTCTCTCTGACAAGTCTTCATATGTAAGATCTAACTTTAGTTCATCCATTTTTAAACGCTTTTCTAAAAATGCCACTGCTTCATCATACTTAGCTTTATTTATTTTTGGTAAAGGCTTACTGTAGTCCACATTAGGTATGGATAAGTCTAGTGTTTTGCTATACCTCTGCACACTGTTTTGGTGCAATAAATTCTGACGATTTTTTTTATTTATGTTTGCAAGCTTTTGTTTATGAATTAAATCTTGAGATGCCCCCAATTCAAGCGCATATATTGGCATTGCACAACTTTTTGCAAATAAGCCGGATAAAAATATTGCTAATACTATCGATATAATTTTCATTATTATTCCTTCACTAGTTTTAAATGAATTGCAGTGTTAGTTTTTGTAAGCACTTGAATATAGTGCAGTATCTATACCATTAATTTTAATGCTGTAATCGATGATACTTCAACTTGAGCCTAACTACATAATAGTCATGAGTTAAAACTGTCGTTGTTTTTATTTACAATGATGAAATAAGTGCAAAACAATCTTTTTCTACGGAAGTTACAGCTGACTCTATAGGTCTATAATATAAACAGCAAAACCACCTAATAAAGTGACAGCAAAGGTTGCAAGTCTACTCTTTATCCAGTCATAAACCATCAATATCAATCGCTTTTATTGGTCGCTGTAATTATACTTGTCAGCTCTGAAACTTTAACAATTGTTCTCCCCTTTTCTATCAAAATTAACCACATTTTGGTACGATGAGTTTATGAGGATTCTTTTATTTCGCATTTTACTTTCTGCATTACTTTTTCCATGTTTATCGTTTGGCGAACAAAAGCTAAACCTTGAGCTTCCAAAAGATTACTCGGTAAATGAAAATCGCGAATTAATGTTCTCTGCTGAGCATTTAAAAAGAATTAAAAATGAAAAACAAAAACTGATTATCGTCATTGGCAATGATGGGATCTCAGGCAAGCTGTCTGACCGACACTTAACCAGCCAGTTAAAATTAGGATTGGTAACAAAAAGAGTCCCTAAGGCTTTCCAAAGTTATATAGAAAGTGACAACTATATTATCATGACTCTTTCCCATGACATTTATACACCCGAAGATATCGAAAACTCTGAACTCATTGAAGATGACACTCCCTATGCCGGTTGGCTTTATCTAACTCTAGGTCAACTTCACCAAACTGAAAACAAGGCCTTTGTAACAACTGTGGATATTGGAGTTGTTGGGCCAAGTGCTCAGGCTGAGTTTGCTCAAACTGAAATTCATGCTTTAATTGGCTCAGAAATTCCACAGGGGTGGGCACATCAACTTCAAGATGAACTGGGAATAAAAATTGAGCATGAACGTTACTTTAGAACTCCCTTTGCACTCAATAGCTATATCTCTGGCGAGTTACTTAAATTCTATGGCGGCACCTTAGGTAATGTTCACACAGGGTTAAAAGCAGGTGGTGAAGTTCGCATTGGCAGAAACATTCCAAATGATCTTAATATAGGAGTAAACCGCAGCAAGAATAAAAGCGTTAGCATTTTTGGCTTTATTAAAGCTGAAGGAGAGTATGTTTTAAGAAATATATTTCTCGATGGTAATACTTTTAAAGATAGCCATTCTGTTGATAAAAAAGATTTTATCGCCGAGTTATCTGCAGGCATAACTATAATGAAGGGAGCCTTTGGAATATCCATAACTCAATCAATAAAAACAAAAGAGTTTGAAACTCAAGATAGTGAAGATACAAATGCAGAGATTAGACTAGTTTTTGACGTTGTATTTTAGACCTAAGAATCTACTCTGAATACGGAGCCTGTCATCCTGAACGCAGTAAAGGATCTTACGCGCAGATCCTTCACTGCGTTCAGGATGACAATGTATATCGCATCGTCCATTGGGGACGAAGCGCTATAAATCCTAAATTTTTGTTTATCGCTCTAACGTAAGCTTCGCTTACTACGAGAAGAAAGATGAACTAGGATGTATATCGCATCGTCCATTGGGGACGAAGCGCTATAAATCCTAAATTTTTGTTTATCGCTCTAACGTAAGCTTCGCTTACTACGAGCTTACCAAGTAGGCTACCCATGCTTCGCACTCTTCGCCTTTTTCTACGATTTCAAAAACTCCATCACCTTCTCCATCTTCATCTGTGCCTTCCCAATACACTTTGGTATCAGTAAAACCAGCTTCTTGTAGACAGTCTTTCAACTCTGGAATACTCCACATTCTCCAATCATAGGAGAACACTCTTTCCTGTTTAGGCTGACCATCTATTTGAAAATGAATATAAAATTTAGCATCATTCGTAACTGGATCAAAACTATCTTGGTCCCAGAAATAACTAAAATCATCATGCTCAGTTTCCTCTTCGTTTTCTTCCATGCACTGAGATCCACCAAAGCAATCCATCACAAAAATTCCATTTTCATTTAAACTTTTTTTACAATTTTTAAAGTAATCAATTAACTTTTGTCTTTCTTTAAAAATAAAATAAGAAAAGTTCACAGCCACAATAACATCAGCATTAGGAACCTCAGGTGATAAAACATTTTGTTTAATTATTTCAATGCGAGACTGTTGGCTTTCATTTAACTGAGTTAAGTAGTTTTCCTTACCATAGTTAATTGGCTCTTCATCTAGATCGATACCTATAGCTTTAAAACTACTATCTAACTGAGTCCACTCACAACAAATGGCAAATGTTCCGCAAAAATCTTCTCTTAATACAGTGGGGTCATTGCCATTATTAGCCTCTTTATAGGCTTTTCTTAAAAAAAGCACATCGTTATCTGGTGATTGAACTGATTCTTGATAAAAATAATATTTATCAAAGTCTGATTTAGGTTTAGATTCTAATGCCATTTTAATTTTTCCTTTAAGGTATCTCTTGTAGTAAACTTATAACTTCTTCTTTAATTTCTGGAACCTGAGGAACAGATGCTTCTTCTAAGTTAGCATGCAACCCAATTCCAGGTAGATTTTTACCCGCTAAAACTTTTGGTCTTGCCATTAACTCGTAAAATAACTCCTGTGTCACCCTATAACTTAAATGCTCTGCAAAGTTAGTAACCTCAGTGTCTTCATTTACAAATATAACTCTTCCCGTTTTTTTAATAGATGTTTTAATCAGCTCCCAGTCATAGGGGTAAATTGATCGAAGATCAATCACTTCTAACTCAATACCCTTTTCCTTTTTCAGGTCATCTGCCACTTGGTTACACATCAGTACATGGCGGCCATAAGTTACAACAGTGGCAGCACTGCCCTGTCTTGTAATTTTACCCTTACCTATTTCAACTAAATGCTCTTCTAGATTAGGCCATTTTGCTTTCCAACCAGCAGAACCACCAACAGGCTGATCAATCATGGCCTTTAGCTCTTTCTCGTTAGCTGGCTCCCCTGGTATCAACTCCTCACCCCTCACTCGCATCAACGCTTTGGGCTTTAAAAACATAACTGGATTAGGGTCTTTGATAGCTGATAGCATTAAACCATAAGCATCTAGTGGATTTGAGGGCATAACCACTTTCCAGCCAGGGAGCCTAGAAGCAATGGCATCAAAACTATGGCTATGATAAACAGAACCTCGTATTCCTGCACCAACTGGAGTCATCAAAACTAGTGGCAATGAAACATTACCATTTGTAACCCAATTTGTATTACCGGCAATTTTTAAAAGATCGATTGTATTAAAAATATAATCACAAAACTGAATTTCAGCCACGCAGATGTCACCAGTCATTGCTATTCCCATAGCTGTACCAACAATACCTCTTTCATCCAGTGGAGTGTTCCAAGAAGTTTCAAGCCCTTGAGTGGCTGTAAATACCCCACCCATAGGAGCACCAACATCTTGACCAAAAACATCTTTAACATCTAAGTGCTTCTCACCATAATGGAGAGCCATTCGAATGGATTGCGCCATATTAGCCATTAAAAGTCCCTCCAATCACCGCTTTCAGAATTAACATAAAAATGATCCCATATAGTTGATGCTTCTGGGCTTAGCTCAGCACGAGCCTTAATTTGCGCGTTTTGTGCCTCTTTGTCGTAGTCATCTTTAATTTGTTTTATCTTCTTTTCAGTTAAAACATCTTTTTTCAAAAGTAGTTTTTCAAATTCTTCCAAACAATCAAGCTCATCTCGACGATTCACTCCATCAGCAGAAGAGTGTCCAAATAATCTAGATACACTGGCCTCAAGAACAACTGGCTTACCAGTTTTCCTGATATAAGCCATCTCTTCACCTAATCGTATGTAGGACTCAATTGGATCATTACCATTAATAACTGCAGTTCTCATTTTAAATGGAATACCACGGTCTGACACATGAGCCTCACCATGCTGTTCATCATAATGAGTTGAAATACCCCATTTGTTATTCTGCACAGTAATTAACATTGGTAACTCACTGCCTTTTCGCGAGGCCCAAATAAGCCCTGAGGCAAAGTCACCTTCAGCACTTCCTGCATCACCACCAGTAATGATTGTAATTCCCTTAGCCTTTCTGCGCTTTTGTGCCCAAGCTGTTCCAATACCAATGGAGTATTGAACACCAATTGGTGATGTTACCGGAGCCACATTCCACTCTGGAAAACTATAATGATTAGAAAAGTTTCTACCGCCCGTGCATTTATCTGTAGCTTTATTCATAATTAAGCGAATAGGAGTTAAAAAATCCATACCCATAGCAATTAAAGTTGGCGAACAACGGTAATGCAAGTGCAACCAGTCATGATCAAAGCCCTGCCCTTTGTTGGCAAGCATTCCCAAGGGAACGCCAAAAGCTTCTTCACCAGGCCCACCAATCCAAAAATAGGCTTCGCCGACCTTATAAATTTTAATCATTCTTTCTTCCAAGGCTCTAGACTTAACCATTAGGTCGTGAATCTTGGTTAGTTCTTGTTTTGATAATGGTAATCCTGAGCTGCCGCTTTTAGACTTAGACTTGGATTTTGATCTACTTTGAGATGTACTTTGTGTAGCCAATTTCTTCCCCATTTTAAGTAATTTTATAAGGATGAAAGATAGTTAATTTTAGGCTCATTGTCACTGGTTTAAATCCACTATTGCTCAATAAATATGCTTATTTAAGGAATTTGAGCTCAAAGTTAATTTGATTTAGCCTCACAGGTCGTCATCCAGAACACTGCACCTGTCATCCTGAACACTGCACCTGTCATCCTGAACACTGCACCTGTCATCCTGAACGCAGTGAAGGATCTCCCTCGTTAGATCCTTCTCTGCGTTTAGGATGACGTAACCTGCATTCAAGGTGACATGCCCTGTATTCAGAATGATTTACGCTGTGCTCAGAATAAATGGCACTGCGTTCAGAGGCCAAGCTGCGCTCATTACGGGTAGGATAAAAAAAAGCCTCAATAAATTGAGGCTTTTCTCGTTAATTTTTAATTAGATATTATTTAGAGGATGTTACTTTAATTGGGTTTTTTTCGTATTTTATAAAATCAAATAAAATATTTAATGACTCAATGACGTCAGCTCTTTTCATGTATTTTTCGTGTTTTTCTTTTTTAGCTTGTACAGGGTCGTGCTTTTTCACGCCACCTTTTTTATCTGCCTCTGGCTTATCTTTATCATCATCTTTTTTCTCAAAAAGCTCACTCACTTTAATTGTTTTGCTTTTTGCTTTCGCCTTAGCAAGGTCCTTTAAAATCTTTTTAAAGTCTTTACTTTTTGTAACACGCTTAGTGGATTCAGCACCTAGCTTCCTAATAAAACTTGGTGTTACTTGATTCCATTTATCTTTACCAGACGTTACATAGGCACCTTTTGTTAAAAAGGATTTAATCTTTTTAGGTGGAAGTGAATAATCTAAAGTGTCCTCACCAATTTCAGCCACATCATATGAACTCGGTAGCACGATATCAGCAGCCACACCTGTGTGCTGTGTTGATGCTCCGCCAGCGGTAAAGAACATTCCCACCGTTGTTTTTAAAGCTCCTAAACCAGGGTACAACTGCTCTACAGACTGAACAGTTCCTTTACCAAAAGTCTTTTTACCACCAACAATCACTGCTCTCTTATAGTCTTTTAATGTTCCAGAAACAATTTCTGAAGCCGAAGCACTCACTTTACTGGTTAGTACAACTAATGGACCATTAAAGTTCACTGTTTTATCATCATCAGCAAGCTCAATCTCACCCTCTTGCGGACTTTTACTTGATTGCTTAACTACATTACCAACTCTAAAAAATAGTCCCGCTATTTTAACGGCATCATCAAGAGACCCACCACCATTTTGTGATAAGTCTAACACTAAACCCGAAACCTTTTTCTTTTTTGCTTCATCAATTAATTTTTTAATATCATTAGACGCCGAACGACCCTTTTTTGAACCATCAGAGTAAAATGAAGGTAGATTAATTAACCCAACTTTTGTATCTTTACCTTTAATTTTACGATCAATATAAGTTATTGAAGCCGCATCTTCTTCTAGATTAATTTTATCTCTGACTAACTGAACCATAAATCGCTTATTTGTTTTCCCAGATTCCCTTAGAATACTTAAGCGAACTATCGTCCCTTTTTTTCCGCGGATCTTTCTAACCACATCACGCAGCTCCATTTCAATTACGTTTTCAACAGCACCTTTTTTTCCTTGAGCAACTGCAATAATTTTATCTTTTGGCTCTAACTGACCAGAACGAAAAGCCGCTCCACCTGGCACCAACTGTTCAATAACAGTAAAACCATCCTTAGAGCTAAGAGTGGCTCCAATCCCCTCTAGAGATAAACTCATAGAGATTCTAAAGTCCTCTAACATCTCCTTAGAGAAGTAACTAGAGTGCGGATCTAATGATCTTGAAAAGGCATTTAAGTAAGAGGTCCATAAATCATCTTTTCTATAATTAGTTACTTTTTTAAGTAAACGCTCATAATTTTTAGTAACTTTTTCTTTAGCTTTAGCTTCAGTATCACCGTTTGAAATATAATTACCTACTTGGAACTGTAAGTACTTCTTATGGTAATCTTGCGACAACTTTTTAGTCTTACCATGTTTTCTCTTATCAGAGTCTAATATTAAAGACGTCTTTTTATTAAATTTAAATCCTTTTTTAAGGTAAGACTTTACAAAAGCAACACGTTCTTTCACTCTCGTCTCATAAGTCTTTTGAGCGTTTTCAATAACCTTACACTCACGTCTAGAAACCTTAGCAAAAATATTAGACATATCTTTTTCAATTTTCTTTACATCACTCTCAAGTAAGTAAACCTTTGACGGATCTAAGCTTTCAATAAACTTTTTAACAGTTTTTGCCTCTAAGTTTTTAGTTAGCTTATTATGATTAATATGTCTGTTTAAATACGACTTCTGAATTGGGTCTAAATGTTTACAGTTTAAAACCAATTGTTTAAACGGATTACCTTTTTTAAGAAGCTGTGCTCCACTTGGTAATACAAAAAAGTTAATTGCTGCCACTGATAGTAAGATTTTTTTTATGTGATTCATTCGCATCCTTTTACTTGTATGTCACTTGATAGCTTTCATAAACCTTATCGGCCAGCTACGTCTTAAATTCTAATGATTTTAATAATCTAGACCTAACTGTTACTCCCTAAATGTTAACACTTTGTTAGCTCATCCACATAGCCAGATTTTATATTTTTTTTATATAGCCTATATTTTATGCTAGAAATATGGCCAAACGGCCTTAATGCGGTTTAGCTCATTACCTAGGTCTGGCTAAACACAAGACTATGAGCCACTTAAATAATACTACTCAAGTCAGTATAAATTGTCAGAAGAATGTTAGGTTCTTGGGTGTGTTGATGTTTCATCTAGTTAGCTAAGAGACTAGATTGGTTTAGATTTGAGTTGAGATTAAAATTTTAACCGGAGGTGTGGCAAAGCCACAGTGAGGATTAAACTTTTAAACTCGACGAAGAAGATAAGCCTAGATAGGCTTTTAGATGACTAGATGAAACATCAACACGCCCTAACTACCTTTTAGATTGTTGGAGTATCCATAGAAAGCTCCAATTGGTGAGCTTTAACTGTACTTTTGTTAGTCAATGGAGCTAATTCACGCTTTATAAACTTTCCACCTGAAGTTTCAATGACGAAAAATGAGATCTGCGGATTACTTGTTTTAAGCTCTTGCATAGCCTCTGTAATAGTTTCAATATTGTAACGACAGTCATCTGACATTCCAAAACGATGAGGTTTATCACCATACAACTCTATTGCCTTATTAAATGCGTGTTTAATGGCAACTTTTTTAAGAGC
>CALLBC010000111.1 GCA_938001965.1 uncultured Bdellovibrionales bacterium
GTGTGATATAAAAACTTTGTTTTAGGGTCATTCAGTAAAATTTCATACCTCCCCTTAAAGTCCATAACATCTATCTTATCTACTTTGCTGTAATACACCTCTTTATCCACAAATAAATGAGAGTGTCCCATGTCAGAGAAAAATATATAGTCGGCGTGGTTTCTTATTAAAGCTGTCTCAATATGAGTCACTACACTACTAACAAACTGTTCAGTAACATTTACAACCTTATCACTATCTTTAATTGGTAATGCAAAACCATTATCAGAAACAAAAGCGCGGTAATTTAATCTCTTTCCGGCATTATAAATGGAATTGAACTTCTCGCCCATACTAGCCAAGGTTTGTCCCCAACCCATGTCTCCCATGGTTATGTTTACTTCATCATCAGTTTCTGGCTGGCAAAACTCTGCCCTGTACTCAACGGTTGCAGCTTGAATGTTAAAAGATACTATTAGACCCACTAATATAGATAAATACTTCATTATTATTCCCCCCGGATAATAATAAAGTTCTATGCAAATTAGGCATATTACTCAAAGGATTATGACTAATAGTAATTGATTCAGGTTAAATACTTCATACGTAAGTACTTTGTTCATAGAAGCCAAAAGTGACAAAAAAGGGCTTTTTTCGGTATACAGAATGATTTGCCCACCTGACTTTATCATATAAGTTGCTGATATTACTTAACTATATACCTTTGATGCTAATAGAGCCCTCATGAGAATACCTTCTAACCCACTCTGTCTAAGAGATATAATATATAAATAATTATAATCATTATACTTTTTATTAATCACCTATAATTTTGGATAAAATTTTGCCACAAAAAATCACACTGTCTCATCTTGAGAACAGCATTAAAAGTTAGCAATATCAATAGCTTATAGAAAAATCTCTGTTGGTGCCAAACTTGTAATGTAAATGGGTACAAGAATTAAAAACCCTGGGGAGGGCATTATGAAGGGACTATCTATAAACACTAAAACTATGGCTACAGTATTTCTATTTGTTTGCTTAGCAGCCAATAGCCAAATATTTCAAAGTAGTCTTAATGACACTAAAGGTAGCTCTACACTAGCATCATCTATAAATATTGAAACAAGCTCTGTTTTACCTAGTATGGCTGAAAACTGTGAACTAAAAGAAGGTTCAGAAGTTAAAGAAGCAGGATCAATTGCCAATGAAGCCGACATTGTTAACTCAAAATTACTTCAGGAAAAAATAATAGAGGAAGAAGAAATCGATGAGTCTAATATGTCTGCTCGCGAAAGAAGAGAAGCAGCCCGCAAAAGAAGAAATAATATCAATAAAACTTCAAATAGACAGATTGAATTTAAATTTAACTTTAAAACATATGTTTGTAAAAATGAAGGTAAAGCTGATTCTATAAAAAGAGAATATGAAGTAAAAGATATTAGCACTCCAGAAGGCAGTATTAAATGCACAGGTAACTGTAAAGTTGGAGTTAGTCAAACTGCAACAATAAAAGAGATTACTAATAGATTACTAAATAATGGTGTTAAAGAAGAAATTAACCTTCAATATGAAATTTCTAAATTAAGATTAGTTTACAAACAAAAAGAAGATAACTGTGAAGGTGAGATGGAAACTTACTCTAGTGGTTCAATTGAGTTCTTTGAATATGAAATCGGAAACGAGAAAGATGATAAGTTACACCGTGAGTGCCTAGTTAAAAGAATTAAAAAACTGAAAAGAAATAAAAGCAAAGCTTTAGATATGTTTGATATCTTAGAGGGCCAGTTAGCTGAACTTGCACAAAGCACTGATAAAAAAGATCGTAAAGAAGCTCTTAGATTAATCAACAAATTACATGGCAGAACAGGAAGAGGCTTAAATGCTGAGATTAAAGCTTCAGTTAGAAACATTAGAAATTATGCAAGAGGTGCAAACGCTGCTGACACAACAGTTACTGAGCGTGACAAGCAGATTGAGTACTATAAGAATCAAGCTTGCTCTCCTACTAACCAAAAACTAGGCTGCTTAGCAGAATACTATGTAAAAGCTAAAATTGAATCACTACAAATGTTTAAACAAAGAGAATTAGAGTTTGGTAAGTACAACTACCTAAATAAAGGTTGGAGTATTACTAAAGGTGAAGGTGGCGATGAGTCTTACAATACTTGGCACACAAACCTAACTAACTACTTTGACCAAAACATGAAAAAAATTAGTGGTATCTACACAGGTCCTGCTGACATAAACAAAAAATTAGCTGATAGCACACCAAGCAACACTGACTACAACAATAGATTTGACTTCTTAAGTGACAACAACAGCTTCAATGACATTCGATCTACAGTAAGTACTTTAGGTAAAGATGTGGGTCCAGTACCAACTATCTTTACGACTCAAAAATAATAAAAAATTTAAATAACTACAATTAATCAAAGACCTATCACATCCCCCCCCAGTGATAGGTCTTTTTCTTTTTTAACCAATACAAAATTAAAAACGTCATCCAGAGGCAAAGCCGAAGGATCTTCTCCAAATGAAAAAGATCCCACGGCTTCGCCTCTGGATGACGTGTATCTGTTACTAATAATTATGCTTAAACTTTTTAAAACTTTTATTTTCTATAAACTTTGAATCCTTATTTTTTAAATTCCAATCTTAATTATCTTGTCCACGCGCAGTTGCATTGACACCGTGAGCTCACGAAGTGACTCATGGTGGCTGGCGCATGTTTGAGCATGGATAAGATAATTAAGATTGGAATTTAAAAAATAAGGATTCAAAGTTTATAGAAAAATAAAAAGCCCGGAAGTAAACTTCCGGGCTGTAGCAAGCAATTTCAAAGATGTGGGAACAAGTTGCGTTCTCTAAGTTGTTTAATTTTAAAAGCTAACTGCTGCTTTACCCATTAAACCATATGTAAACTTACTGTCAACACCACCAGTTTCATAAGCAGAACCTGGCAACAAAGCCGCAGCTTCTAAAAGTAGATTTACACGTTCGATTGGTTGATACTCAATGGATAAATCTAATTCATAACCTAAAGATTTATCCATATCGATTAAATTTTCAGCATCTTCTAATAAAAATGCAGTTACAAAAGTTGCACCTAACTTCCACTTATCATTTAAATGATACTTCATATGTGGAGCGAAATACATAACATTGCTTATTGCTTCAACATCATAATCATCTAAACGTGAATCATTAGCCCCTGGTAGTGATGAGTTGAACCCTTTTCTTACAAATGATTGTACACCAAGCAAATCTTTATCACCTACTGGGTGATTCATAAGCAACATACCCACATCATAGTTTCGGTTAAAAATATAAGCTTCAACTTCATCAAGTGTTGTTTTGTCGTCACCCGAAGCATAACCAAATTTTAAACCAATATCCATTGAGTGGTCAGGCATAGCGTAGTCTAACTCAGCTGCAGCACCAAAACCTTGTATACCAACATCTTTACCACCAAGAGTAAGACCAGTGTCTCCACTTAAGTAAGAGAATTCAAAAGCATATTTAAATCTTTCCATTTCTTTTTTAAGATAAAAATTCATTGTTCTTAATTTTAGCTTTGAATTTCTATTATAAATTGTTGCCCCACCAAATTGGTCAGAAAAGTCATGCTCACCAGCTTTAGACTTTTTCTCGGAAATAAAAAAACCAATACGCATATCTGTATCTGGATTTAAATATTCTGCTTGAAGCATTAGATCTTCCATATCAGAAGAAGACTGGCCAATTGGTCCTTCATTCACTTTACCGTACATTGGAAAAATAAACATATTTCCAAAATGAACCTTATACCCAACCATATCGCGAGTATCATACCAGTGATCAAACAACCCATCACCAGCATCAAAAGTCATACCTAAACCAAAGTGCACTGGTGCTCTACCCACAATCAAAGCACCAAAGTTATGATTGTAAGTTAAATAGGCTTGTGTGATCTCAACTGTATCAGCCCCGGCGTTACCAGCCCTGGACGAATAGTATTGATCATTATTGCTAGGACTAGAACCTAATGAACTACCAATTTGGTTGTTTGGATGAACAGTTTGATCAGTGGCACCGTTTAATGCATCAAAACGAGCATTAACTTCAAACCCATCTGCAACAGTAATTTTAGGCTTCAAAACTAAATGGTGAGTTGCATACTCTTTTTTAGAACCATCATCTAAAAAGCTTGTTTTATCAAAAGTCATTGCTTCAAAACGATATACTCCTGACCACTCTAAATCAGCATTTGCAATTAACCCAGTTGATAATAGTATTACTATTGTTAAAAATTTTGAAAGCATCTTTATTTGCTCCTTAGTTTAATTCAATTACAGCTATCACTGTAAATTTTAGTATGTCTCTATTTACCGGCTATCACAGATATTTCAAACTGAATTATGAATACATTAGATTCAAGCTTATCAAACTGATTTTATTAGGTTTTGAGGGAATAAATTGACATAATTGCGCGCTGCAAAACCATTGGGTGAGCTTACTCACCCTAAAGAGTGAATATCGAATTTTAACTGGTCTTGCACCGTCCAATTGGGACGGATGCACTACAAGTTAAAAATTTTTGTATATCGGGTGAGCTTGCTCACCCTAACTATAAATACCGAGAATGTCAGACTCACGAAGAATCAATAACTCTTCATCTTCTAGGTTTACTGCGGTTCCGGAATAACTACTAAATAACACCTTATCACCCACTGCCACATCCATAACTTTAACATAGCCTTTTTTATTTTGAGCTCCACGGCCAACACTTAATACACGCCCCTTATTAGGAGCATCCATACTCGCTGAACCTGGAATAATAATTCCACCAGCAGTGGTTGAACTTGCTTCTTCTTTAGCAACAAGAACTCTATCATCAAGTGGCGTTAAGAACTTATCCCAATCAATAACTTTCTTCTCACGACCTTGAACTTTAATAATTGGAATTTTAGATTTAACCGGTTTTTTAGATACCTTTTTCTTAACAGTTTTTGCTTTAACTGATTTTTTTGCAGCCTTTTTCTTTGTTGTTTTCTTCTTTGAAGTTTTTCGCTTTACTGTTTTTGTTCTCGTTGATTTTTTCTTAGCTTTCTTCTTAGTCGACTTTTTTTTAGCTGCCTTTTTCTTTGCAGTCTTCTTTTTAGCTTTCTTCCTTGTAGTTTTCTTCTTTGAAACTTTTCTCTTTACAGCTTTTTTTCCAGTTGATTTTTTCTTAGCCTTTTTTTTCTTGGTTTTCTTTTTCAAGACCTTTTTCTTTTTTTTCGCAGACTTTCTTTTGACAGCCTTTTTCTTTGTGGTCTTCTTTTTAGCTTTTCTTTTTACAGCTTTCTTTTTTGCAACCTTGCGTTTTTTCTTTGTTACTTTCTTTTTAACAGTTTTTCTTTTAGTAGATTTTTTTTTCTTAGTTTTTTTTCTAGCTGATGCCACGTTTATCTAGCTCCTGTTCATAGTATTTTTTATATAAGACTTCCCATTCTGGAGAACCCTCAGGCACTCCCCTTTTTAGAGAGGCAACCATTTGACGTGCTTTCGCATCCACTTGGCTCACCTCTTGGGCATACTTTACTACAGCTTTTTTCCCCAAACGTAAAGCAAAGTCTTCATCTGTGTAATCAACAATATCGTCTTTCCAGAGGCCTTCAATAATTACATGGGCTAAATGGCTTTGGCGTTCAGCTGATAAACTCATAATACTATTCCTTTTTCTTTAGCTAATCTTTTCTTCAGAAGAGGGAACATCTTATAACGCTGGAAAGAACCTGGATTTTGGCGCTCAAGGTCATCCATCATTTTATTCACTTCTTCATCTAAATCTTTTTCGTGTAAAAAGTCATTTTTCACTAAAGCCATGGCTCTATCGAAGACTACGGCTTCTTTATCTTTAAATGTAATTACATTATGCTCTTTTAGCTCATCAAAAACTAACTTAACCATTCTTTGAATTTGTTTATCTGTCATCATCATGACTAATATGAAATGATTTTATTGTACTAAAGTCAATACTGAACTTAAATTTATACTGACATTAGAGACAACTTCTCACCAAGTAATTTAAATTATTTAGCCAAATTTAAACATTCATAACTTTTGACCCTACCCCTTTAAAGTATTAAACTTTAGGTCCTTAAATTTCAGAGGTCCATTTGAGTATTTTTAATTTTTTCAAAAGTTTATTTAAAATCATATTGCCTTTAGCCTTTATTGCCATATTTTTTCTAGGTCTATGGCTTTTAAGGTTAAATAATGAAATAGACTCCAAAACAGCAGAAGGCTGGTTCCCCCCTGCTGTTGAAATATACGCTGAGGGCGAAACTCTTTTAACAGGGTCAACATTATCAAAAAAGCAATTACAAGAAATTTTACTCTCGTCCCAATTTACAATTAAAAAAAATAATTTTAAAAAAGAAAAAACTTTTAAAATAATATCTAAAAATGAATGCCTATTTAATTTAAACTCATTAGCTACAGAAAGTACAGACTTTGACACTGATTTAGTTAATAATTGCTTTGTTATTGAAATTAATAAATCTAATAAACTTATTGTAACTTTAGATATTGCTGATCAAGTGTCTCAAATTTATTTAAATAATAAACCACTAAATAAATTTTCACTACCTTCGTTTTTAATTGCCCAATACTTTAATGATAAGCCTTATTTGAGAACTAATATTGAGGTGGGCGATGCCCCACTCCATTGCCTACAGGCCATTACAGCTGTTGAAGACAACCAATTCCTCAGCCATTCAGGTATTAGTTTACGCGGCATCGCCCGAGCCTTTGTAAAAAACTTAAAAAGTAGATCCAGCGCCGAAGGCGCAAGCACCATTACCCAGCAACTTATAAAAAACTATTTTCTTACTCCAGAACGAACTTACAAAAGAAAAGTTAAAGAAATCTTTATGGCTATTTTGCTTGAACTAAAGGTTTCTAAAGATCAAATTCTTGCAAACTATTTAAATGTTATTTATATGGGCCAAAGTGGCCCATTCCAAGTGAGAGGCTATTCTGCCGCTTCAAAATATTATTTTCAAAAAGACATTTCCAAGCTGAACCTTCATGAGTGTGCTTTAATGGCTACTATTGTAAATAGCCCCGGCCGCTTTAACCCATTTACTAAACCTGAAAGCGCCAAAGCTAGAAGACAAAAAGTATTAACACATATGTTAAATGATCAACATATTACAGATCAACAGTTTAAGGCGGCTAACAATGCGCCGCTACCCAGAAAACCCAATTATTTAGGGTCAAAATCATCGTCTTACTATCTTGATGCCGTTGCCAAAGAACTTACCCAGTTAAACTTAGATAAAAGCGAAGGTTTAAAATTATTCACCTCAATGAGTCCCTTTAGACAAGTGCAAGCTCAAAAATCAGTTCTTTCTGCTTTACAGAAAATTGAAAAAAGTAATAAAAATCTCAAAGAGAAAAACATTAAGTTACAAGGAAGCTTAGTAAATATTGATATTAAAACTGGTGAAATTAAAGCACTCATTGGCGGGAGAGGCTTCCAAAGCTCTCAATACAATAGAAGCCTAGATGCCAAACGCCAAGTGGGGTCAATAATGAAACCCTTTGTATTTATTGCTGCTCTGGAAAACACTGACCAAGACGGAAATCAATATAATGCTTTAAGTAATTTACCCGATAAACTACAAACCTTTAAATATGAAGGCCAAACTTGGACACCTAAAAATTATTCGAGAACTTACCAAGGGTCAGTTCCATTATTTTATGCACTAAAAAATTCACTGAATAGTCCAACAGCACATTTAGGTATGGAGATTGGCATAGAAACTGTTGTTGAGGTCTCAAAACGGCTTGGCATCAAAACAGAGTTAAAGCCTTTGCCATCTCTCACGCTTGGGGCCTTAGAACTCAAACAGCTAGAACTGGCTCAAAGCTATATTAATATTGCAAACCAAGGAAAAGAAATTCCATTACGCTTTATTAATCGAGTTACAAATTTAGAAGGCAAGGAGTTATTTAAAAGACAAGTCAGTGAAGGCAAGCAGCTCATTCAACCCGATATATCCGCACAAATAATTAGTATTTTACAGCAAACTGCTTTAACTGGTACTGCACGAAGCCTAAAGTCATGGCGACGTTTTATTCACCCAATTGCAGGTAAAACTGGAACCACAAACAACACTAAAGACGCTTGGTTTGTTGGATTTACACCAGACACATTAACTTTAGTTTGGGTTGGTCATGATAAAAATATTCCCACTGGCTTAACAGGATCTTCAGGTGCATTACCCATTTGGTCAAGCTATATGAAAAAAGTTCTCCCTTTATTCCCTATGAATAATACTTTCGTAATACCTGACAATTTAAAGCAGTTCCTATTTGAAAAAGAAGATATATCAACTTTAATTCCAGAAGCTAA
>CALLBC010000112.1 GCA_938001965.1 uncultured Bdellovibrionales bacterium
TATAGACAGACAATTAATCCATTGTTAAAAATAGGGCTGTTAAAGTGCTGGAGAGGTGGCTGAGTGGCTGAAGGCGCACGGCTGGAATCCGTGTGTGCAGGAAACTGTACCCAGAGTTCGAATCTCTGTCTCTCCGCCAAACTTTCTTTTTATTTAGTTCATTAAAGCACTTACAGACTTGAGTTATTTCTTCCTAACACCTTCCTAACAACTCGAAAGTTCAATTGCGTCTGCAAAATCAGAAAATGACTCTTGATAAAGCGCCACACCTTCTTTTGTTAGCTCTTCAGTGATCTTTGCATAGTGGTCGGTTTGTTGTGAAGTTTTGTGTCCTAAAATACTTTGCAATGCCTTTGGGTTTTTAGTTTTACTTAAAAAATCAGTAGCAAAACTATGGCGGGCAATGTGAGTGCCTGTCCATTTACTACCAATCTTTTTTGATGCTTTATCATAGCGGTGCTGAACATTACGATACTCAAGGGGAGTTTTACCATCATAAGAAAAAACTAATCCTTTTGATCGGCCAGTTTTTAAACTCCACTTTTTTAATCTGTTCGCAACCTCTTTGGTTAAGTAAACTTTTCTGTTTTCACCATTTTTAGTTCGCTCAGTGATTTTAGTTTTACCACCTTTACGGCGACTCCAAAAGACGGACCGTCTGATGTAAGCTGTGTTATCAATAAAGTTTAAGTCTTGCCAATCAAGAGCACAAAGCTCACCAATACGAACACCAGTAGAAAACTGAAATAGTGCTAAAACAAAATAAACTTCTTCTTTAGCAGGGTCATCTAAGGCCGTCATGCGTAGCTGATTTAAAAAGTTAACCACAACCGATCTTGGTAAAAACTTCTCTTTGTTCCGAGCTTTTTTCATATCGTAAGCTTCTCTGTTTACGATACAGTCGGTACGGTGGCGTTTTTTAATAGGTATGCTATAGCCTGTGTCTTCACAAATATACTCAGAGTAGTAGCCAAGTATTTGGTTAAGAAGCCCTAATACTTTTTCATAACTAAGCCTTGATGACTGTTGCTTCCTTAAGTATTTAGGACTTTTTAGGTGATCCAGCCAAGCATCAATTCGTCTTGGTGTGATTTCACTAATTCTGAACTTATTAAAGTAGACTAAGTGCCTTAGGTGGTTTTCGTATTTTTCAAAAGTTGATTCACGCACTTCGCTTTTTTTCTTTTTAAAAAACTTAACTAATAGTTTTTCAAATGTGATTTCTTTGCTTTCTCTTGCAAGTTCATCACTGTTATCAAAGCGCCACTTTTGCGCAGCACTTAGTGTAGTGAAACTTTTAGTGACCTGACGGCCCAAAGACCTTTTAACAGCGTAAAATTTATTACCAATGGTTCGTTTGCAGTACTTTTTTCGCCTTGGCGACCAATCCCAGATGGTTGAAATACCTGGATGGCCAGCAAGGCTTGGGTAAACAGTTTTTTTATTCTTATATTGAGTAGGGTCAAATTTTTTAGACATATTAGTCTCCTTTTAAAAATTTGATTAACTCGGAACGTAGGAATATATAGCGGTTGCCAACTTTTTGGTGTGGTAATAAGCCATCTTTTGATTTCTCATAGACGGTTTTAGTGCTAATACCAAGGAAGGAAGCAACCTCTTTCACCTTCATTATTTTATTGTCAAAGAACTCTGTTTTTTTACATACCATAATCTTCTCTCTGAAAAAAATTTATATTTCAGATTGAAAATAATAGTTAACGAATTAAAAGTTGATCGATGGTGTCCTGCGTTTACTGGGGAGTTTTAGGATGAGATTCTTTGGTGAATAAATCTGAAGTGGTATGCCATCTATTTTTTAAAACTGTTTCTGAATCGGTCCTATAATCAAGTTTACCATTATTTGCTCCCATTAGGACCCCTTTCTTATGGCCAGGTAATTCAGTAGGAAGTGAGTTCTGATAACTTTTTCGTATTGATTCAGGTAATTTGAGGTTCTCTTCTAATCCGCAAATAACTAAAAGTTTAAATGCAATCTTAATTGCTTTTCGCATACTCAGAAACGGTTTGTTCACGTTTTGCACGTTGTGGTCCGAATAAATTAAAAACCTAATTAAGTTGTTTCGTTCGTATGTATACGGGTTTATTGCTCTCTGAGGTTTTGGACTTAGGTAACCAGCAATGCAGTTGCTTATATGTTGAAACAATAGATTTTTTGATAAAGCTCTATCAGTAGAATTCTCTGAGACAATTTTTGTGGTCTCAGAATCTAATTTAGTGAATTTTTGTCTAGAAAAGTTACGAGCTTGTAATTTTGAAGAGCGTGCACGAAGCCCGAGTTTGTATAGCATTAATTTAACTCTTTTCTCTTCAGACCAGTATTTTTGACTCATTTTTTAAAACTCCCCAGTAGACGCTTAGCAACTACGAATGCTCCAACCATAGTCGGCTGTTAGTTTTCCTTTACTAAACAACAATTTTTTTCAAAGGAGAAAATCATGTCAGAAGAAAATTTGCAACTATTATTAGCAATAAGGAGGTCAGGAATGACTCAGATCGAAGTTACAAAGGGAATAGAGGGGCTTAGTGAAGCTAGGTTATCAAGAATACTAAATGGCCATTCAGAAGCCACTAATGATGAAATTAGAGATCTAGCCAATCTACTAGAGTGTGAACCATTAGAACTTGGTTTTATAGGAGGTGAGCGTGGTGATGTCTAGTAGAGAATACGGAAAAGAGCCAGCCCAAACTATAAATTCTGGAAGATTAATGCCTAACAATAAAGTTGCAGAAGATGCATTCAAGGCAAATGTCGTACTCTTTTTAGAAAAAGTCGTTGAGTTGAACAATCTTCTAGATAAAGAGGAAGATACAGAATTAGTTGAATTAAAAATCCAAGAATTGAATTACATAGTTTCTGAAATAGAAAAAATAGTCCCAAGATCAGATAAAGGAGAGATGGTATGAGTAATAAAGTAGAATTAGATTATGAAAACTGCATGGAGGAAGCTGTGAAGCTTCTGAAGTCATTGGGTATAGTAAGTTTAACCATACAAACTTTCGGAGATAATAAGATTGCAAAGGCTCATATTAATCCGAAGATAATTCATGGAAAAATCGATAAGTTTTTTCCAAAATTAGTAGAGATGAACAAAAAAAGTTCAGGTATATTTTTCTGTCCTAATCAAACCGATCTAAAGGGGAGAAAAGAAGGAAATATTACAAAGGTCACAAGTGTTTTTGTAGACTTTGATGGAGGCATTGAGCTACCAACCTTTGAAATAAAACCATCTGTAGTCGTGCGAACTAAAAATGGGTTTCATTGTTATTGGGTATTAGAAGATGAGTGCACTGTAAGTGAATTTGATAGTATTCAACTTGGCATAATTGAAAAATATAATGGCGACAGAAATGCTATGGGAGTTAATCGTGTTCTCAGGTTACCAGGCTTTTTTCACCTAAAAAACCCAAATGATCCTTTTTTGGTAAAGATAATTGAAAATAATAGTAAGCGGTACAAGACAAAAGAACTTTTGGAGCAGTACGGCTCGAAAAAGACACCTGGTCCTAAAGAAGTTTATGTTAATGAATTTTCAGTTAATAAAAAACAATACCCTTTGCGAAGATGGAGCGTAATAAAAAATAACTGTAGAGCTTTAAATAGAGTTTTTGAGCTGAGTAGAAAAGATCAGTTAGGAAGTGCTGAAGGTCTGTCATTGCTTTCATATTTACAGATGTTTAAAGGCGGTAGAGAGCTATTTATTGATACAACTGTAGGTTGGGGAACAGACTCATCTGAACTAAGAGAAATAGACAAGTTTATAGCGGCAGGATATGCACCCTATTCATGTAAAAAACTATGCAAGCTCGGAGTTTGCAAAAAAGAAATGTATATGTCGTGCGATAAACCATTTGCTTCAAAAGGTAGAAATATTTCGCCAATACAATTTATAAGTAAGAAAAATATTTCAACCACAATTTATAAAAGTGTTTTAAATCGTTTAAGGAGGAACTAACACATGGAAACAACAGGTGAATGCCACATACAAGAGGCTTTAAACTTAGTAGAAAGCTGCTTAAAAGACGCTGCAGACTTAAGTGAGCTACATTGGCCTATAATCAGAGCTGAACTACTTGAAAAGCAAAATGTTTACAATAAAACTGAGCTAAACAAGATTAGAAAAGAATTTATAGCTAAAGAAGAGTTCATTCAAAGTCCCATTGATGACGATGTAAGAGATTTTATAGATGGATTAAGTATACCCAGTAGTTATCATCTAACAAAAAAAGGTGTTGCAATTAAAGTAGATGGTAAAGGCTATGATAAGTTTATAAATGGCCCAGTTATAGTTTCTAAAAAAACACTAAACCTTGAAACAGGTAGTGTAGGTGTCCAGCTTAAATTTAAATATGGACAAGTGATTAAGAAAGTTAATTTGCCTCTTGATGTGATCTCTAGCAAAAATTCAATTGTAAAACTATCAAGCTTAGGCTTACCAGTAACTAGTGAAAACGCAGGGCAGCTTATCAAATATTTAGATGAACAACGCTCACTAAATCTAGATAAACTGCCTGAAATTAAAACTATATCTAAAAATGGTTGGTTCAACTCTGGGGATAGTAAATATTTTTGCTTAGGTTCTAGTATAATAGGGCCTAATGGTAAAAGCGACATTGTGGAAAGAGAGGTTAGTGAGCTTAATGAAAACCTCTCTAAAGGTATTAGATCTAGAGGAAAATTAGAGAAGTGGGTTGAAGCATTCAACTCTTTAAAAAAGTTTCCAATTGTTTTATTTCAATTAGGGGCTGTAGCTGCAGCGCCATTACTAGAGTTGATCGAAAAAAATGGATTTATGGTTAATGTTTGGGATAATAGTACATCCGGTAAGACTGTAGCCAATCAATTTGCACTTTCACTGTTTGGTGATCCAACATCAGATGGAATTTGTTTGTCATGGAAAACAACAATTAATGCAGCAGAATCAAGAGCATACCTAATGAATGGCCTACCCTGTTCGTTTGATGACCTGTCACAAGTTAGAAACCAGAGAATGATTGAAGATGTCATATATATGATAGGCAACAATACTGGAAAGACTAGGTCAATGAAAACAGGTGATCTGAGGAAAGTTAAAACGTTTAAAACTATTGGGATAAGTTCTGGAGAAGAGCCCTGTGTAAATATGGCTACCAGAAGGGGGCAAGAGGTTCGTACAATAGAGGTCAATGGAAGTCCATTTTCTGATAAGAGCACTGAGATGGGGAAGTTTGTAAGTTCGATTAAAGAAACCATAATAAGAAACTTTGGTTTAGTAGGCCCAAGCTATGTACAAGGTTTGGTTGATATAGCGAACACTAAAAGTGATCTAGAAGAGTTGATTGATAGGTATGATGATATTCGCTCCGAACTCTCACAAGATATTGAGGACACATACCTTTTAAGATCAATAGATAATATAGCTTTAGTACAATTAGGTCTTGAGAGTTTAAGAGATGTTTTTAAAAAGTATAATGCTGATTTAAGTTATGAAGAAATTAGTAAGGCAGTAAATACTGTACTAGAAATTCAAAAACAAAACTTAACTGAAGATAAAAACATAGATAATAAGGCTTTATCTGTTGTCTGGGATAATATCCTCAGTGAAGGCAGGAGAGATGAAATTGAAGAGTATTATGAGCCAAAGTATAAACTAATAAATGCAGGCACTGAGAATGAGGCTTATGTAATCATACCAACTGATCTAAAACATATATTAGAGAAAGAGGGACTAAATTCAACAGCATGTATGACGTACTTTAAAAATAATGGTTGGGTTAGACTTGATAAAGAAGGGGGCTTGCTAGGTGTGAATATTGGTGGGCATACAAAAAGATGCTTTGCATTCCTAAAGTCTAAAGCTATAGAGGTTGGCATCCTTCATCAGAGTTAATTACAGAATTACATAGTTACAAATAGATAAGATAAACAATAATAAGAGTTAAGGGAGGGAATGGAGCAAGACAAAGTATTTAATCTGCTCTCTTCCTTTTGCTGTAATTTGTAACTAATGTTAATATATTGGTTGGGAGTTAATATGCTAAACAAAAAACAGAAGTTATTTTGTGATGAATATCTTGTTGATTTAAATGCTACAGCGGCGGCTTTACGCAGTGGCTATTCAAAAAAGACAGCAAGGTCTATTGGCCAGGAGAACCTGACAAAACCTGACATTAAAAAATACATTAATGATAAATTAGGTGAGCGAAGTGAAGTAAACAGCTTAACCTCTGATAAGGTTATAGCTGAGCTATCGAAAGGTGCCTTTGCAAACATTGACCCGAGTACTATGAAATACTCCGATAAACTAAAGTGCCTAGAAATACTTTCCAAATATTTTGGTTTACTTGATGGTACAGCTCAGAAAAATAGCCCTGCAGATAAACATGCAATAACTAGTAGGTTATTGGAAGCTGTTCAGCGTATAAATAGTTGAATTAGGCTTAATGATGTAAAAAATACTAGTAATTTTTACTAGTAAAAATAATATTAGACTTTCTTCAGGTAAGTGAGTATTTGTTGCTTGTTCTGGAGGCATTTTTTGGAGTTTTTTAACAAATTTAAAGGGTTTTTTGCTCAATTATCATTTGTATATGGGCTTAATCGAGTTGAAGAAGGAAACTTTAGGGCAATAGTCTGTATACCTAACGTTCCTACAATTGAGAGGCGACATACTCACGATAGTTACGGAAGCATTTTTCAAGATATTTCGCATGTTTTATCAAGTTTGTCTGTAGATGATATTATTAGTTTTTTTAAGTCTATTCTTTTTGAAGATTTAATTAAAAATACGATTAAGGCTAAGTTTATAAACTTAATTACATCTTTTAAATCTATATTTAAAAACTTAGCTGAGTTTATACGAAGTCCGCTAAAAACCTTATCTACTTTGAAAAGTTGGTTTTTTGATTTTGTTCAACAAGTTAAAAATAAGTGGAATAGCCTAACAAAGAAGGAAAAACATATATTTATAATAAGAGCTCTAACTTTTGTAGTAACAGCTTCACTTGGTGCTTACTTTGGTGTGCAAATTCCAGATAAGGATATAACTTGGTTTGGCATAGGGTCCCACCGTAACTTTTTCACACATTCCGTTGGTCCTGCACTTTTAGTTGAGTTTATATATAGAGCCTTTAGAAGATTATTGTACGGGTTTAAAGAGAGGCTTCCTGCCCATCGGGTAAATTATTGGTCAGAAAGCATCGTTCATGTTGATAACTGTCTGAAATCGCTTGTATTAGGTTTTTATGCAGGAATAACTTTTCATTTAGGAAAAGATTTATTTTTTGATGGATCACAATCTATTCGTGGACCTGGTTTTAATACGTTTGTTAAAAATACTTATATTGATGATAATTTGTACTTGGGCTTACAAACTATTCTTTCTACACCCAGTTTTGAATCGTTTAAAGGAAATTTACCGTGATAGATGGAGAAGCACTTAGAGCTACTAGGAAGCGACTCTCACTTACTCAACAGGCTTTAGCTGAATCTCTAGGGGTAACTGTGAGTACTATTTATAAATGGGAGAATAGAGCAGATGAATTTATACCAAGGAAGTATTGGCTAAATGTAAAAAAACTAAGAACTTCATCTAAGAAGGAGGCTCAGTTGAAGCAAATTTTATCTGAGATGTTGAATGAGCTTGATGAAGAAGATTTGAAAGATATTATTAATATAATTGAGAAGAGAGTTGAAAATGGAAGAAGTAAAAATTTGCAACGAGGCAAAAGAAAAATTAATTGATGATATTTCAATTTTTTTAGTATCAGATAGAATTAAGAGAAAAGTGTCTTCAATTATAAAAATGGAGGTTGGGAGCTTCGATATATTTATACGTGAAGTTAAAATAATAAAAGATAAATTAATGAATTCAACCGACCTTTTTGTTAATCTAACAAAAGGTGAATTGCTCGAATTCACATACCCTATATTAGTAAGCTTGATTGATGATAGTATTTGTAGAAATAAGTTAATAGAAAACTTAGACAAAAATGGTTGGAATGATAAAATAGCAAGGGAATTTATTAGATATAATATTGTTCATACTTATGAATTAGTTGCTGCATGGGAGACTATTCCATCTATTAGTGACCATATAATAAAAAATGTATTTGATGCTAATAGAGATTTAAAGTTGTCCCTAACTTTACCTGAGCCTGAAAAATCAATAAAAATAAAAGAGTATTTGGGCTCATCGATTAGAGATTTAGAAAATGAAAACTTCGCTGACGTCGGATTGCTTTTATTGGAACAAGTAGAAGAGGTAATGGACAATGACAGAACTGAGATTGTTTTAAATCTACCTTATCAAACGAAAATACATGAATATATTAAATAAAAAATATAAGGTACTTGCACAGTAGCTAACCTACTATTCAGTTTTGTTAGATTCCTAACACTTCAATACTTACTTAAGTCGACTAAATGCCTATTTATATTAAAATATTTATACTTTTGTTGGAGACACATTATCTCTATAACTAAAACTAGTGTTAAACTAGTGGCTAGAGTGTTCTGAATATTGGACACTTAATCTGATTGTAGAATAACTAAACTTTTATCGATTAAACTTTTATCTAAATATGATCCAGTCAAAACTCTGACTATTGCAAATATTATTTGTAATTACTGTAACTTACTAATTATACATTATTATTGGTCGCTAGATTTTAGGCTGTATTATTGAGAGTAAAATCCAGACTACCCCATGGATTCTATCACTTTAAAATAAATAATAACTATTTAGCGAAGGGTTTTTGTTTTGAGTGATAAAAAGAAATTAATAGATATAAAAAAAGTATCTGAGAATACAGATACAGTGAATCTCTTTAAAGAGCATTTAGAAAAGGTATTTGGGTACTCAGATACGATAGGGCGCCTAGAAATAGCATTAAGCACTTTTGAGCAAGGTTTTAAAAATGCCCTTAGTGAAAATGAATTTTTAGATAAAGATTTAGCTATAGAGCTATTGAACCAAGCTAAAGCACTGCTGGCAGTTTGTAAAAATAATTCTTATAAAAACCATGTTCCATACTCATTAGCTGCAATTTCATACTTAGTTTGCTCTGAAGACGCAATTTGCGACTTTACAGAACTTGATGGGTTAGAGGATGACCAAGAGGTTTTAAATTTTGTTATAAATGCATTCTCATTAGATGAAGAGGTCCAAGTAGAACTTAAAAAAATAATTAACAACAAGGAAGTTAAAAGTGCATAGGCAATATCATCAGGGACAAAAAATAAATTGTAGAGGCGAGCAGTGGCAAGTAACTAAAGCTCTTCCCCATAACGCTAAAACATCTAATGGGCTAGATAAAATTGTATGGGAGCTAGAGACCATAGGCCTATCGGGATTAGTAAAGGGTGAAAAATTTATTTTTTTAGACGATATAGATGAAATTGAAGTGATAAATCCAGCTGAAGTAAGCCCAGTCTTAGATACTAGCCCAAAAGTTCGCCGCACAAGAACGTACCTTGAGGCCCATTTACGTAAACTATTACCACGTAATGGTGCTTTATACTTAGGCGAGCACGGAGCTTATGAAAAAGAGCTTGAATACCAACAAGAGCCTGCGCACAAGGCTTTAAACTTACTACGCCCTCGAATACTTATTGGTGATGCCGTTGGTTTAGGTAAAACTATTGAGTGTGGTATTTTACTTTCTGAGCTTATCCGTAGGGGTAAAGCAAGGCGAGTACTATGTGCAGTACCTAAAGCCGTCCTTGAACAGTTTCAAATGGAAATGTGGGGAAGATTTTCAATTCCGTTTCACCGCTTAGATTCAAAAGGTTTAGAGCGCTTAAGGCAAGATATACCTTCAACGATGAATCCTTTTTACCATTACGATAAATGTATTATTAGTGTGGATACATTAAAGCTTAAAAAGTATCAAAAGCTACTAGAAAACTGTAACTGGGATGTTTTGATTATTGATGAGTGCCACAATGTGGCCGACCGCACCGACGGCCAAGGTGGTTCGGACCGCCATAAGGTGGCCAAGCGCTTGGCAGATAAGTCAAGAGCAGTAGTTTTAATGTCAGCAACCCCACATGACGGAACTAAATATGGCTTTGCCAGTTTAATTAAGTTACTTGATCGAACACTAATACCAAGTGATCAAGAATATACAGCTAATGATATTAAAAAAGTATTTATCCGTAGGACAAGGGCTAGCTTAAAGGGGGCCGGAATTAACCAGCACCCCCGTAAAGAAATATTACAAAAAGTAGAGCTTAATAAAAAAGAAGTGGCACTATTACAGGAAATTCATGATTTAGATTTAACCACAGATAAGTTTAGTAAAAAAAGAAATGGGGCGAAGGAACTTTTTAAAACCACCTTAATTAAATCTTTTTTATCAAGCCCTGCAGCCTTATCAGAAACTGTAGGTAAAAAAATAAAGCAACTAGAGCGCAAATTAAATAAGGAAAACACAAGCGAAGATACTGACGACTATAAAGCTATAAATGCCTTGCAAAATATAAAAGTAAATAGTGATAAAGTAACACCTAGTTTTACACGCCTGAAACACCTCATTGATTTTTTAAATAAAGAGCCAGCCACTGAAACCAATAAAATTGTTATATTCACTGAGAGAATAAAAACAATGGAGTGGTTATCTGAAAACTTAATTAAGCAGGGCTTAGCTAAAAATTACTTTATACCAAAAGAAGATAAGCAAAAAACTGGAAGCTTATTAGCTACAGCCAGTGGCGGTCACAGTGATATAGACTTAAATAAAGTGGTTAAGGCCTTTCAGTCTAAATCATCAAAAGTAAATGTTTTAGTAACAACCAATGTGGCCAGTGAGGGCTTAAACCTACATGCAAATTGCCATCGATTAATTCATTTTGATTTACCATGGTCACTAATCACTTTAGAGCAAAGAAACGGCCGTATTGACCGACTAGGTCAAGAAAAACAACCTCATATATATTACTTTGCCAGTGAGGCCCTGGCCGCTAACCGCGAGGCCCCAGACTTAAAAAAATTAAAAGATGATTTTTGGATTGTTGATAAAATTGAACAAAGAAAAAACCAAGCAGCCGTTGATATGGATGAAGATGCCATTAAAAAGTTCTCAACCGGCACTGAAGAAGAAAACGAAAACACAATGCGCTACCAAGATGGGCAAATCAGTAAAAACCAAGCTGACCAGCCCATGACAGATCTAGAGGATCTATTTAACAGCATGAGCGCAGAAGCCACTAATGTTAAAAAGCGTCCTTTGGCCACACTTTTTGAAAGTAGCCCCGATGAGTTTGTAGAAAATTTGGCTAAAGAAGCTAATATTGAAATCAATAATTTAGAGAATACAAAGTTATCATTAAAGTTAGACAAAAAAATAAACTACGAAATAACCACACATTGGCCAAAAGAGTTTCGTCCAGATGAGAATAAACTGACCTTTGAAATAGATCGCCTAAAAATGGCGAAACACTATAAGGCGAGACTCAACAGTTTAGCGCCTCTTGATAAAACCTATATGAATGAAATACACCCAATGATTGGTTTACTTGAACACACAGCTTTAGGTTTATTCCAAGGCAGTGAGGTGCCTGTAATTAATATTGAAGGTGCGCCAGGAAGTATTTATTTTTTAATGCAAGGTACACTTTATAACAAGCTTAATGAGCCTGTGTTTCAAGGTTGGGAGCTTGTCTCTTTTGATGAAAATTCAAAAACTTGCGACAAAATAGTGGATTTAACTGAGCCCGACCAAACCCATGAAATCACCAAATGGGTGGCTGAAGCCTTAAGTACTAATAAACAAGGTGTTGAGCCCAGCCCGTTTTTTATTAAACGTATACAAAACCTAACCGCTAAGGCTTTAAAGTGGATGAGTGATCATGTTTTAGATGCCCGTACAAAAAGGGGAGAGTCTAAAAAAGAAAACCTTAAAAATGAAATTAAAAGAATAAAGGCGTGGGAAACAACTCGTTATGAATATTTAAATCAAATTACAAAACAAAAACAATCAGCCAGCCACCGAGGGCATTTTTCAGTGGCTAAAAAGGCTAGTGAAGAACTAGAGACCCTTAAAAAAGACAGCAAGGCCTTAACTGAGTTTATACAAAAAAGTTTAGCCACAGAATCAACGCCAGATATTTCCATCTTAGCTATTTTTACAACAGAAGGTTATTAAATGAAAGAGATCAAATGTTTTAAATCAGTAAATAATTACTTTCCAAAAAGTTATTTAGAGGACTCCTTAGCCAGTGATGCAAAAACCTTAGGTTTAAAAGATCAAAAGTTTAAATCCTTAAAAGGGGAGCTTGAGCCATTACTACTTAGTTTTGGTGATAAAACCACAAGCACTGAAAACATAACTGCAGATAGAGAAAGTTTAATAAATAGCTTAAACTCAGCCCTTGGTTATTATGAATTAGAAAACGCACCCAACTATAAGCCAGAGCGCGAATTAACCATAAATGGGCACAAGTATTTAGCCCCAGTTGAGGCAAGCCTTAGGTTTAAAGGTGGCAAAGAGCTTTGGCTATTGAGCCATTACCCTGAAAAATCAGCCAGTGAGTTTGATGAAAGCTTAGGCTTTGACAAAGAAACAGATAACGAGTTTTTTTTAGAAGAGGCTTTTTTAGTTAATGACAATAAAAATAAAAATTATTCATTAGCCATTAAAAATATAATTGAAGCCATATTTGATGGTGATCAAACAGATTGTGAGTTTATAATCGTAAATTCAGGTAATAAAATGTACTTATTAGAACGCGGCAAATGGCAAGAAGGCCCACAAAGTTATTTAGAGCTTGATTTATTGAGCCTTTATAGTGAAATCAATGCGACCAAATACTATACCATTGCTGATAGCTTATTTAGCCTAGAAAGCTTTCCAATAAATTCATCGGCTAACTTTCATGACACTTTAGACAAAAACTCCTATAAAAAAGCCACGGCAGTTACAAAGGTACTTAGAGATCGTGTACGTGAAAGTATTGAGCTCATAGCTGATGAAGTGCTTGATCAGTACTACAACCATGATTTAAATATTTGGAAAAATAAAAAATTAGAAGACGCTCAAGTAAGGTCAACTTGCGCCACAGAGCTTTTTGATCAAACCTTAAAGTATATTTACCGAATGTTATTTATGCTGTTCACAGAAAGCCAAGAGCAAGCAAAAGGGGCGCTACCAGTACAGTCAAACGCTTATCAGCTTAGTTGTAGTATAGAAAAACTTAGAGAGCTTGCAGAAAAACCTTATATTGCAAGTAAAGGCTCACACAGCCACTTTATATTTAATACTTTAGAAAAGTCCTTTAATATTTACTACCAAGGCTATAATACTTATCAAAGTGATGACCCAGAGGCTACAAATGCTTTAGGCTTTAATTTCCCAAGCCTTGGGGTGAAGTTATTTTCACCTAACAGTACACCGCTTTTTAAAGCAGTTAAAATACCCGACAGTGTTATGCAAGAGGTGCTTAAAAAAATATCTTTAGCACAAACCGGCACGGGTAAAAAAACTAAAACTCACCGTGTACATTACGCAGCCCTAGGTTTAAACCAATTAGGTGCGGTGTATGAGGGCTTACTCGTACTAAAGCCCGAGGTGCTTACCCAAAAAGTAGCCTTACTTAAAAAAGACAAAAAAGAGGCCGCCCACAGGTATGTGCCTTTTAAAAATAAAGATGAAATACCTGATAAAGAACTACTTACGGACCAACAAAATACATTAGTCATTAAAAATAAAAACCAGTTTATACTTACAGCCCGTGGACTTGACCGTAAACTATCAGCCAGTTTTTACACACCAGAAGTTTTAACTCGTTTTTTAGCCAAAGAGGCCGTTGATAACTTATTAGGTGAAAAGCCAAGCTTAGAAAAAATGGAATCTTTAAAAATTCTAGAGCCTGCCATGGGTTCAGGTGCTTTTTTAAACGCCGTAGTTGATGAAGTTTCACCACGTATGGCAAAGCACTACGAGCAAGAGGCCTCACAAATATACAATAAAAAGTATAGAGCCTTAAGCAACCCAGACAGTAAAGTAGAGTTAGGTAAAATAAAAAAATATAAACCAAAGCCAATCCACTTTTATAAATCACAAGCTAAAAACCATCTTATGCGCCACTGTGTGTATGGGGTAGATTTAAACTCCACAGCCGTTGAGCTTGCTAAAATTTCGCTTTGGCTAAATTGCTTACACGAAGACGGCCATTTACCATTTTTAGATATGAAACTAAAAACAGGTAATTCTTTAATTGGTGCTTGGGTCAATAAACATAAAAATCCAGACACCGATATGCCTCATTGGTTTTATTTAAATAACAATATGCTAAAGCCACATATTGAAGGTAAAATACTAGGCGAAAAATCAAAACCTTATATAACTGATAAAGACGAGCTAAAAAAACTAAAGCAATTAGCAGCTAACTGGCAAAGCGACAGTAAAGATAAAAACTTACAAAAAAAGTTAAACCAATTAAATAAAAAAGTACAAAGCTTATACCAAAAACATACCAGTTTAATAAATGAGTATAACGATAAAATTATGGCAACCCACAACCCGCAACTAAAAGAACAGCTATTTAATGAATACCGTAGCAGTAATGCCGCCTATAACACTTTAAG
The DNA here is from genome assembly GCA_938001965.1 of uncultured Bdellovibrionales bacterium. Lineage (GTDB taxonomy): Bacteria > Bdellovibrionota > Bdellovibrionia > Bdellovibrionales > UBA1609 > JAHDIR01. The sequence goes on from CALLBC010000112.1 coordinate 14,586, forward strand.
AACCATGATGGATGTATGGTGCTCCTTGTGGTTTTGGCCTCATGAAAGCTTAAATGATTTACCAACAGCTGAGCAGTTTATAGATGGTTTATTATATTTAAGTGTAGCTAACTTAAAATACGGTAAAGAGCAACTTACGCAGCTTAAGCAAAGTGGATTTAAGTTTTTAACTATAGCAAGAGGTGTAGCCTTAAAGTTAAACTTTTTACATTATGACCTTGAGTTTGCAGATGTATTTGAGGCTAATCAAGGTTTTGATTTAGTTTTAGGTAACCCACCTTGGGCTCCTGTTAGATGGGAAGATGCTGACTTTTTTGAGCTTTACAGTCCCGGTATTAATGACATTAAGGGCGATGCCAAAGTAAAAACTAAAAGGTATGATAATTTTTTAGCTAAAAATAATAAGTATGTACCCACTTATATTAATGAAAAATCTAAAGTTGAGGGGACGGCCAATTTTTTAAAAGAAAGTGAAACTTACCCTTTTCATGATGCCTCAAAAACGAATACTTACAGGTATTTTTATCAACGATTTTACCAAGCTACAAAAGCGAAAGGAACCTATGCTATGATTGGCCAAGACGGGATATATACCAATAAAGGTTGTGACTTAATGAGGCCAACCTTTTATAGTGAGCTATGTTTCTTCTATAGGTTTATAAATGCTAAGAATTTATTTGAAGATGTTGATGGGCAAGCTAAGTTTATGGTTTCTATATCTGAGAAATCTAAAATAAAGGTTAATTTTAAAATGATAAATAATTTATTTCATCCAGATACAGTCCAACTCTGTTATACAGAGAATATAAATGCCCCTTATAGAGGGATGAAGGGAAATGATGGTAAAGTAGAATTAAAAGGTCACCCAAAGCGTATTGTACATATTGATAAACAGGTTTTAACAGAGCTTGCAAAATTTAATAATGAAGAAAATCCACTAAAAACAAGTTTACCAATAATTCATGGTGAAATAGAGCTAGATATTTTAAAAACTATGGCAGCTCACGATAGTGTTTTACGTGATTTTAGCTATTCTACAGTTTTTGATGAGTCCAAATCAGCAAGAAATAATTTAATTAAGCGCCAACCAGGCAAAGCAAAAACTATAAAGCATGCAGTGATGACCGGCCCAAACATATTTGTGGCAAATCCTGCATATCAACAACCTAAGCCTGAGTATAGTGGTAAAGATGATTTCATGCCATTAAATTTAGCAGATAAAAAGGTTTGCCCTGATATGTTTTACCCTGAGACAGTTTATCAGAATACATCTAAAGGTATGAAATCATCTGAATATATAAAAAGTACAGAGCTGGAAGGTTCAATGGTAAGTAAATATAGAATTATTTCAAGAGAGTATGTTAGTGTTATTGGCTCAAGAACTATGCAAGCAGCAATAATACCGCCAGGGATAGCACATATAAATTCTATGGTTACTTTGTCATTAAAAAATAATCAACTTTTGGTATTAAATTCCAGTTTGTTTTCATCAATTATTTATGATTTTTTATGTAGAACTTTAACTACTGGGCATATTAAGAAGAGTACATATAAAATGTTACCAACACTAAATAAAAATCAAATAAATTCAAAACTAACTCCTTATCTGTTTGCAAGGACACTGCGTTTAAACAGCATTTCCACATACTATCAAGAATTATGGCAAGACCAATTTAGTAATAGCTTTAAAGATTGTGATTTTGAAGGAAGTGAATTTAAACCAAAACTCCCGTACAGCCAACTCACTAAAAAATGGGTGCGTAATAGCTGTATTCGTGAACGCAAAGCCCGTGACCAAGCCTTATGTGAAATAGACGCTATTGTGGCTTTACTATTTAATTTTGAAAAGGACACACTATTAAACTTATACCGCTCACAATTTGGTGTGTTACAAAATAATTTTCAAGACAGAGAGGGGCAAGTTATTAACCCTGAAAAATATCACTTCCCAAGGTTTGAGGCTATGAGTAAGGCTTACGACCACTTTGCAAAAATCATTGGTAAAGCTGAAAAAACAAATGTGAAAAAGTTTGTAGCCAAAAAAAGTGGCAGTAAAAAACAATCTAACAAAAATTTAGATAAAGCAGGTTAAGTAAATATTATGGGCGCAAAAAAAACAAAAATAAATAAACCACTACTACCAATGCGCATGAGCTTAGATGTTGTTGATGAGCTAAAAAAGTTTGTACACACAGTTTTATACACACGTGACATCGACACACGTGAAGCTATTAATAAATGTTTATTTGCTGATGAACCCATAATACAAGGGCCACATATACAGCTAAAACTACCGTTTAAAGCAAGCACGGAAAGCTTTCCGTTACACCCAAGCTTAAAAAGTAAATACACTCCCTATTTACACCAAATGTCTGCTTATAAACAGCTAAAGCATACAAACGCTGTAAACACATTAATTACTACTGGCACAGGCAGTGGTAAGTCTGAGTGTTTTATTAACCCCATAATGGACTACGTAATTAATTGTAAACAAGAGGGTAAAACTGGTGGGGTAAAAGCTTTAATTATATACCCAATGAACGCCCTTATTGAAGATCAAGGCGAGCGTTTAAGTGAAATGGCAAACCAAATAAATGAGTCATTAAACTTACCCGTAGACCAACAAATCCGAGTGGGACGTTATACCGGTAATGAAGGCTCAAATAAAGCCCATGACCCCGATAACCCAAAACTGATTATTGATCAGCGTGAAAGCCTATGTAAAAACCCACCTGACATATTACTTACTAATTACCGCATGCTTGATTTTATGCTTATGCGCCCACAGGAGCAAAACTTTTGGGTCCTTGAAACTAAAGAGGTGTTTAATTATTTAGTTCTCGATGAGCTGCATACCTTTGATGGGGCGCAAGGGGCTGATGTGGCCTGTTTAATCCGCCGCCTGCGGTTAAAATTAAATAAAAATTTTGCCTGTGCCGGTACTTCAGCCACTGTGGGTGATGGTAGTGCCCAAAGTATAGAAGCTTTATGTGAATTTGCCACAACTTTATTTGGTTCAGAGTTTTTAAGTAAAAATGTAATTGGGGAAAGCCGTTTAAAAAGCACAGATGTGTTAAAAAAAATAGATACCAAAATTAAAATTCCAAAAATACAAAGCCCCAATATAGATTTAATTTTATCTGGTGGCCCAGGTTTTGATAGTTATATAAAAAATATTTGCACGCACTGGCAAGCCCCTGTTGACCCTGAGGCCTTAGGTGAGTGGCTTTTAGCTCACCCCATAACGCATAAAATATTTTCCAGTATAAAAACAGGTGTGCACATTGAAAGCTTAAGCAAAGAGCTTGAACTTGATAAATTTATTTTAAGTGAATTTTTTGATTTAATTGCCTATGCCAGGCGTTTTAAAACCGCTGCGGTGTTTCCGTTAACAACAAGTTTATGGGTGCAAAATGTGCCACTGCTACTGCGTAAATTATCTGAAGAAACAAAATTTTACCGACCCACAAATACTGAGGCTGTAAGTAACTCAAGTACTGTTTATTTACCGGCTGTGAATTGTATGCAGTGTGGGCTATCAGGTTGGATGACAAGTGGAAAAAAAGATGATGAAAGCAATGAAATTTTCATCGAAACTGATTTAAACGCCATTAAGCAAAGCAGTTACAAAGATAAAAATGCTTTATATATATTTAAAAAACCAAACGACTACACTGGCGAAGTTTTTTACGCCTTACCCTATGAATCTAAAGTTTATACCCTGGCACCAGAGGACACAAAAGCCTTTCCTGTTATACTGGTAAAGCAAAATAAAGATGAAGGTTTAAAAAATAAAAACGTCAGTGAACGCTGCCCTTCTTGTGACAAAAAAAACTCTATGCACTCAAGCTTTTTTGGTGCCAGTATGCTGACTTCTGTGATGGTCAATAGCTTTTTGGCCAGTGGCTCAAACCCCAGTGATAAAAAGTTTTTAATTTTTAATGACAGCTTACAAGATACCGCCCACCAAGCAGGCTACTTATCAGCGCGTGGGTTTAGGTTTAATTTTAGACGATTTTTATTAAAACAAATCAATCAAGATACAAAAGATGAAAGCTTAAGTGAAGTATTAGATCGACTTAGTGAAAGCGTAAATAATTTGTGGCAAGGGGCTAAGCAGCCAGGCGCCCACGAGCTTAAGTTTGAGTTATTGCAAATTGTACCAAAAGATTTATGGGAAAGATGGCAAACCACCCAAAAAGGGACTTTGTTGTATAACGATGTCCATTTAAAGCAATTATCCATACGCCTGCGCTTTGAAGCTTGGCTTGAGTTTTCTAAATACTCAAGCCTTGGCTGGTCCTTGCGTAAAACAACGCTTGTTGCCCTTGAGCCAAAACAAAGCCTTTTAGATGAATGGACCCAAATAGCCAAAGCTATTAAAAATAAATACGGTAAATACGCTGCACTTAAAAATGAATCTTCTTTTGTGTATGGTATTTTAAGGCGGCTCATTGCAAGTGGAACCATATTTAATGATGACCTTAAAAGTTGCTATGAGCAAAAAAGTTTTAGCTATTGGCCTTTAATTAACCAACAGCCTTATTTGCGATCACTTTTTTTACCTTCATCCCCTTTATTACTACAGCTGAGTGATAACCCTAGTAAAAAAGCTAAATATAAAAAACCAATTCATTATATTGGCAGTAAAAGCACTAATACCTGGTTTGCTAAATGGGCCAGAAAGCATGGTATAGAAAAAAATGATGAAGTTGATTTTTATGACGAGTTATTAAATAGTGCCCTTAATCATGGCTTAGGTTTAGTCAGAGTGGCTGAAAGTATAAATAAGGATTTACTTGCTTTAAGCCCAGATAGCTTAACCATTAAATGGCAGCAAACAAAATTACTGCATTGCAATCAGTGTAAACATATTGAAGCTGTGGGTTTGGCTATTAGTGAGCAGTTATGTAGCCAAAACCATTGCCAAGGTAAAATGTCAGTAAGCTCAAGCACTGAATCACAAACTGAAGAGCAAAACTACTTAGAGTTTATGGCCAGGCAGTTTAAACGGCCAATGATTATGCCCATTGCCCACCCACACACCAGTCAACTTGATTCAGATGATCGCAAGCAAGTGGAGCAGGCCTTTAAGCGTAATTTACTTCCAGGGGACTCCTTAAACGAAAGTGGTAAAGGTAAACCTTATTATAAGGATCATCCAATCAACGTATTGAACTGTACACCCACAATGGAAATGGGGATCGATATTGGTAGCCTGTCTGGCGTAGGTTTAAGATCTTTCCCGGCCACCTTAGCAAATGCCAGGCAGCGTTTAGGGCGAGCGGGTAGAAGTAGCGGTAATGCTTTTAATGTGATCGTAGCAAAACAACGCCCACATGATGAGCATTTTTGGCAAAACCCAGAGCAGTTTTATAACGGCCCTATTGCAACACCTGGTTGTGAGTTCAGAAATAAGCAATTATTAGTTAGGCAGTTTAATGCTTATTGTTTGGATGAGTTTTCTGTAGCCAACCCAGACTTACAAATACCAAACCCTAGCCAAATAGATTTACTAAATATTTGGGAGCATACCTATTTTAAAAGTTTATTTAAATTTTTAAAAGAAAATAGCACACAATTAGTTTCACCTTTTTTACAAAGTATCATTTTAGGCTTAAAAGATAAGACGAGTTTTAAAACTAATGAGTATCAACAGTTTTTAGAAGCTAATATTACAAATGAAGTTTTCTTTAAAGGAATAAAGTCCCTATTAAGGCTAATTAAAAAAGATAAGGTAAAAGCATTAAAAGCTGAAAAAAAATCAAATGCAGAAAAAGAAAATTTAAAGAAATTAATGTTAGATGACAATATTGATGAGGTTAAAAAAAATGAGTTAGCCTTAAAAATTCAAAGGCTTGAAAGTAAAGCTTACTTTTTTAAAAGAAAACAGGGTCAATCTAAGTATATACTAAGCCAATTGGGCAGCATGGGTATACTACCTAATTATGCCTTCCCAGAAGAGGGTGTGAAACTAGAGTACCAAGTGCAGTTACCCGTTGATCGCAACGAAACTGATTATAAAAAACGCTTTAAAACAAAAACCGGCCAGCTAACAAGGCCACAGCTCAGTGCTTTACGTGAGTTTTCCCCAGGAGCTGATTACTATTTAGATGGCCATAAGGTGCCTATAACAAGGCTTGCTAGTAAAGCTAATATCAAAGATTTAACTTATTACCTGAGTTGTGCTCAGTGCAGTAGTGTCACAGAGGTTAACCATGAGGCTACTGAGGGCAGTTGTCCTAGCTGTGGTATGGAAGGTCAGCCTGTTGCCCCAATGTTTAATTTAAAAGAAGTTGTGAGTCATACAAGCTTTGACTACGCTCAAATAGTGGATAAAGAAGAAATAAGGTCTACAGCACCTGCCACTATTGAAACTTTTATTAATTATAATGACGATAAAAAGCAAGTCCAAAGCTCTAATAGAGCGACCTGGATTAGTCCTAAAAATAAAATAGCTTTTGAGTTTAGAACCAACACAGATATATTTCACTTTAATCGTAATTTATCGGCTAAAAATAATGAGCCTGAATTATTTGAAGTGTGCCAGTCTTGTTTTGCCGTTCCAGTTAAAACTGTGCAAGGCATTCCAAAGTTTAAAGTTGAGAATTTTGTTAATAATCACGACTTTAAATGTGAATACAGACGGTCAGAAGAGTCACCCAAAACCGTTAGCTTAGGCCTTTACCGTAAAATAAATTCAGATGTTATGAGGTTTTTAGCCGACGATAAACATCAAGTGGCCACATTAAAGTCTGTATTGAGTTTAGCAATGCGCACTTATTTAAAAGGGGACCCTGGTCATATAGTTATTGATAGTTCTTTATTATTAAAAAATGCAAATAGTGATATGGCTCAATATATTGTTACTTTATATGATAATGTTCCAGGTGGGACAGGCCATTTGCGCTCTTTAATGGATTTTAAGGGTGAGCAATTAAATACCGAAATTAGCGGTATTAAAAAAATAAATGATATATTCAAAAAGACTTACGAAATTATAAAAGCTTGTGACTGTGAAAACGGATGCTATAGTTGTATAAAAACTTATAGTAACCAGTATGAGCACAAAGACCTATACAAAGAAAGAGCGCTTAATTGGCTAGAGCGCTTTTTAAATAGTAGTGACTTTGAGCTGCGTGAAGATGGTTTGGCCATAGAAGTTCATGAAGACGGGCTTTTTGATTCTGCCGCAGAACAGCTATTTGCCAGAGGTTTAATGAAGTCACGCCCTAGCCTTATACCAGGTGTTGATGCCGTTATTGAAAACATTGATTCAGCTGGTGCAAGTTATGCATTAAAAAGTAAAAAGTTGAAAAACCCAACTATAGTGGCTGCTACGGCCAATAAGGAAGTGGCTTTGTCAGGTGATATTCCGTACACCAAGCCGGACTTTACAATCATTAAAAATGGATTAGACGCTGGGTATATCTATATTGATGGCGCTGAATTTCATTTAAACCCAAAAGATGAAATTTCTACCTTTGAAAAAACAGATGATCGTTTGAGGAGAAGCTTAAGTAACCAAAAAGGCAAGCCTGTATTAACTTACACGTATGATATGGTTGATGCCTGGGTGAATTCCACAGCTCCTGTTAATGAGCAGTGGTATACACAGAAAGGTCAGTTAAAGGCCCATAACTTAACTTATTTTATATTAGAGCTTTTAAATAAAATTAATAAAGATGATAAAATGGGTTTGGAAAAAAAATTGAAACAAAGTTTTATAAAACTATCTAAAGATTTTATATCACATAGCCTGGCGGTGAGTTGTGGTTTAACAGCAGAAGGTTATTTTTCAGAACTAGATAGCTCGATGCTACAAAAATTCTTAAACAATTTTAAGCATAAATTTAAATTTGGTGGTTTAACAATTGATTCTCAAAATATGCGTTTTGTAATGGATGCAAGCCATCAAAACAGAGTGAGTAGTGAAAAATTAAAACAGGAATTTAAATACTCTTGGGACTTATACTGGATACTCTGGTTTGCTGACCCATCACTTGTTGTGCTTAGTCCTTCATCGAAAGTGAACAAAGTTGCATCTTAAACTCTACAGTTTTTAGCAAAAACAATGCCTCTTGGAGTGGGGGCAGGTAAGTAAGGGCTAATTGGCTTATAACTGTCCACCACCCATGCCCACTTTTGTTTATCAGATTTGTAATTGTATAATGGGTCATCACTATTAACGAGGTGTTTGCCCTTTTCTTTTAACCAATGGCTTTTACTCTTATATTGATAGGACTCTTTAAATGTAATTGTGCCAATGATACGAGCCTTTTCTATGCCAGCTAATTTCTTTCCCTTTGGGCCAGGTGTTTCAATAACAGCTAACTCTTGGCCAATATATTTTTCAGGTATCGGGTAGCTTCTAGTTTCAACAGTTTTTTTACCGCTGATTAAAAGCTCACTCCAAGGCCATTGAATATTTAACCCAGGAATGCTTTTACTCATCTAGATTTATTTCCTGTATTTTTGGTTGTAGGTGTTTGTATTTATCAATTGTGCTAGAGTATTTTTCCTGCATTTCTTTGTCTATTTTCATAGAAGCTTCGGCTATTTTTTTTCCGCCACTGGCATGCTTTATACGCTTATCCCATGGAATTTCTTGGCTACTTTTAGTAAAGGCCTTTACATTACCTTTTGCATCACAGCAGTCACCTTTGTTATCCCACATGTCTTGGTACTGATAGTAATCTTTTTCGCCATTACCAATATAACATGTATTGAAACGTATTCCTTTTTGGGCAGCAGCTGTTTTTAGTTGCATATAGTAAACTGCAATTTCTTGGTCGGAGTAGCGTTTGTCACCTTTCATGGCTAAAAACTCGGGTTTAAAAAAACTGGCTAAATCAATATCTAAAGATTTACTCATAGAGTTAATAGCTGTTTTACTGAGGCGAACGAAGCCAGCAAGTAGGCTTGGTACTTTGGCCTCTTTAAGTTGATCCATAAACTCATCATTAAGGAGGTCAAGTGTGGGTATGTTTTTATCGCCAAAACGTTTCTTGATGCTTTCTTTGTCAGAATAGTAACCGTCTGGGTACTTAGGGAATAATGGGTTAATACGTACTGTTGTCCAAAGGCCTGCCTCATTTATTTTTTTAAGGGCTTTAAGTCTTCTTTCAACTGAAGGTGCTCCTGGCTCCAGGCGTTTAGTTAAGTAATCATTATTACCTGAAATTGAAAACTGCACAGAGGCTAAATCTTTATTG
>CALLBC010000113.1 GCA_938001965.1 uncultured Bdellovibrionales bacterium
TCTGTTGAAATACGTAAACTTGCTCGTAGGCTTCCTAATGTAAAAATACTGACTATTTGCGGTGGTGCCTCTAAGAAGGTTCAAGAAAAGTCCTTGTCATCAGGTGCACATATTGTTGTGGGAACACCTGGGCGAGTTTTACATCACTTACAGTCTGAATCCATAAACTTAAATAGCTTAAGAGTATTTACTCTCGATGAGGCCGATAAAATGCTAGACATGGGTTTTAGTAATGACATCTTAGAAGTGAGCTCTCACCTACCTAAAAAAAGACAAACATTGTTATTTTCTGCCACCTACCCTGAAAACATTAAAGCATTAAGTGAAAAAATTCAGCGAAGTGCCAGTGAAATTAAAATTGATGTGGTCCATGAACAAAATAATATTAAGCAATTATTTTTTTCATTAGAACCAAAAGCTGATAAAAATGATTTTTTATATAAAATACTCAGCAAGTACCAACCCGAGCGTATAATTGTTTTTTGTAAAACTAAAAAAGAGTCTTATGATGTAGCTCAATTTTTATTTAATCGTAAAATCTCTGCAATGTGTATTAATGGCGACTTAGAACAAAAAGATCGAACAGAAGTTTTAACTAAATTTTCAAATAAGAGTATTTCTGTTTTGGTCGCAACTGATGTTGTTGCTAGAGGCTTAGATATTGAAGACTTGCCCACTGTGCTTAATTACAGTCTACCTCATAGCCCAGAAGCTTATGTTCACAGAATTGGTCGTACTGGCCGTGCTGGCAAAAAAGGTTCTGTCTTTAGCTTTTTTTACGAACATGAAATAGATATGCTAACTGAAATTGAAAATTTAATTCGCAAGCCCTGCAAAGTGGCTCAAAGCTCTGAGTTAACTAGCTCACATAAATATAAACTTAAACCACCAATGAAAACCATGTACATTAGTGGTGGTAAAAAAGATAAAATTAGACCTGGTGATATTGTTGGAGCCCTTATTGGTGAGGCCAAACTTAAATCTGATGACATTGGGGATATCTCTATTCAAAACGTTTTTAGCTATGTAGCCATTAAAAGGGACTACATTGACCAAGCCATTTCAGGCCTCAGCGGTGGAAAAATTAAAAAAAGAAAGTTTAAAGTGGGCTTAGCTTAATCTAGACAATCTATTGATCAGTAAAAATTATAAAATGGCTCCCCTTTTACCCTAAAAAGGGCTATTAAAGGCCATGTCACAGGATCGATCAATCAGGCTTAATAAATATATTGCACAAAGCGGAATCTGCTCTCGCCGAGAAGCTGACCGCTTTATTGAAAATGGACAAGTAAAAATCAATCGCAAAAAAGTGGATATGACCCGCAGGGTAAAACCCGGCGATGAGGTTATGGTGAATGGTCAAATAATCCCCGCTGAAGAAGCCGAACCATTTGTATTTATCGCTCTTAATAAACCTGCCGGCATTGTTTCAACCACCGAAGACAGCGAAAAAGATAATATTGTTCGCTTTACTAATTACCCAACTAGAATCTTCCCAATTGGTCGTCTTGATAAAGAATCTACCGGTTTAATTTTTTTAACCAACGACGGTGATATTGTAAATAAAGTACTACGAGCTGGAAATAATCATGAAAAAGAATACTTAGTGACAGTTGATAAGCCTATAACAGATGAGTTTATCACTGATATGAGTCGAGGCGTTCCGGTGCTTGGAGAGATCACTAAAGCTTGTAAAGTAAAGCAAGTTTCTACCTTTGTATTTAATATTACACTTGTTCAAGGCTTAAATCGCCAAATACGCCGTATGTGTAAGTACTTTGACTATGAAGTAGAAAAGCTACAACGTATTCGCATAATGCATATCACCTTAAAGGGCTTACCAGAAGGCGACTTTAGAGCCTTAGATGAGTCTGAGCTCAATGAGTTATTTAAATTAGTTGAAGGCTCGTCATCAAGCGCACGCCCAAAGCAAAGATCTAAGCGAAAACCAAAAGCTAAACAACCTAGCAGCGCTAATAGATCTTCTCAATCTAAAAAAACTTCTCGCAGGCCAAACAAAAAAAAGCGTCGTCGATAAAAAATAAGTTTGCGTAAAATTAAATTGAATTTACAAATTCTGTGAACACTTCTTTGTGCTTCTCAAGGTCCATATCAGGAGACATGGATACTCTAACAATATAATCCTTATCACGCTCTTTAGTAGTTCCTTGCGTCGAGGTGGCAGGAATTGTCCAGTAACACCCTTTTAATTGCCCATAACTAACACAGTGTTTACTTTCATTAGGAATTTTATTAATCATCATATTAATAAGTTTATAATTAAGTTCGCGCTTATAAGCTTCTTTTTCCTCTGCACTATTGCCCTTAGTGGGTAAATCTAATGAAAATACAGACGGAGTAAAACCTTGCTCAGCTAGCTTTTGAGAAACAAAATTTATTTTTGCTTCTGGTAGAGTTTCATTAATATGGTTTACAAAGGCTCGAGTATTTTTATAAGCCTCTTGTATTCGCTTGTTCATCGATGACAACTGCTTGGTTAAAACTTCTATGTGTTGGCCAGTGGCTTCATTATCACAAAGCTTTAGGTGCGTTTCAATTTTTCTTATTAAACTTTCGGCCTTTTTATTAGCTACACAGTAGCCCACTGTGCACAATCCACCGCTGGGAAACTTTGACCCGCTCACATAAGATATGGTTTTAACCTCAGATAGTATTTCACCTTCACCTAAAAACTGAACATTTGGGCAAAACGTTTGGTCTAAAATAAAAACGGGCTCAGTAGCCAAATCTCCACTTTTAGTTTTACGTTTTTTACATAAAACTTCTTTTAACTTATCAAGTTCAGGAACTTCAACCCTTGGATTTGTTGGTATCTCGGCAATAATATAGGGAACAGCATCATCAATAGCTAAATCAGACAATACCTTATCAATACTTGAAACCATATCATTACCACTATCCACAGGTAAATCCACAACCTCAACTCCATCAATGCAAGCAGCCACTCGCCTTGATTGATCATTAGTTCCGCCATAACAATTTGGTGGAACTATAATTTTAATATCCTTCCCCTTATGCATTTCTTTCGCATCATGGATTAACCCCATTAAAATAGCATATTGAATAGATAACCCACTGGAGCCCAACAAAGCGCTAGTATTAGCACCTGTAATTTTATTTATACTATTTAATACAGCTTTTTTATTATCTTCATTAAGTAAGTGTTCACTAATGGAAGATTTATTAATTAATGAATTCAAAACTGTTACACAATCAGTTGGTGTCATAGCTATGGTTTCACGCCTTCTCACGTGCTGAATTTCTGAAATATAAGCCTCATTACTATTTACAAACACAATGCTGCCAAGGCTTTGTTGCAAACAAATTAAAAAATCAATATTTGTGCTTAACTCAATATCGTTAAACTCTTCTAGCTGTGAAATATAAATACTAGTTCCATTAAAATCTGCAACTTCGCTGATTTTGTTTACTTTGACTAACTCAAAGTTATATCCGTAAATGCTCTTTAAAATATCAGCATCAAAATTATTAGGCAGTTTATTTTTATAAACTATTTGAGTATTAATATTATCTAACAAGTTTTTTCTTAGAATTGCCAAGATAGGCATGCTTTGCGATGAAAAACTAATAACTTGGCTTGGCTTTAAGCCAATAAGCTTAGCTAATGACCACTCAAGCACACAAGACAAGGGATGTCCTAGCCTTATATAGTCAAAAGCCGTTGGCAGTTCACTTAAGGCTGATGCTTGTGAGTTCCCCTCATTAAATAGATTTTCAAAGTGGTCTAAAAATTCAGTCTTTGCTAAACTTTCATTATAAATATCTAAACGATGAGTCGTCTTTTTTAACCACTCATCTGGAGTATTTTTTAACACATCATTTACGTAGTTTAAGATTTTTATATTTTCCATTAATCACACCTTATCTAAACCCTTATACCCTAGTTTTTTAGTTTTTAGAAGAGATCTTACAATTATAACAAAGGGTTATTTAGCAACCCTTTTAAACCTCAAATAACCGTAAATAGCCCCAAACACTAGTCCTATTAAGCATGGGGCTGCTGCTGCAACCAAGGTGTAAACTATTACAGCATTAAAAAGGTTGCTAAGATCGGACATATCAAAATTTGAGTCAAAGACTAATACTAAAAAACTTATAACCGCAGTGGTCAGTAGCGAGGTTATTACCCCACCTAACATCCCTAAAAATATAAACCTTGATTTTTTTTACATGAATTAATAGCATTGGATAATAAATGATTAACAAAGGCTAGAGATGAAAAAATAGTAATGAATAAGATTGGACCAGCCACAAATATTAGTTTTGGGAAATCACTCCAAGAATTAAGGTAGACTATAAAAATACAACAAGTCATAAATAAAAAATAAGCCACTAAAGCAAGCTGTAATAATAACTTATTTTTTATCCAATAATTTTTTAGTATTTTAAAAAAGTTCATATATCGTTCTTTGGTATTCAATAACCTTTAAGATTTTTGATAACCTCTTCTAACTCTTGAATTCTCCCATTGGCACTGCGTAAATGTCTATTTGTAGAAGTTATAATTGTTTTAATCCAAAAAGGCATATCTTCATATTGCTGCTTTAAAGATGCAAAAGGAAGCTCAACCACAGAAGCCGTCGGCGATACTACTACAGCCCCTGCACTTCTTGTGGAGTTATCAAAAAATGCCATTTCTCCAAATAAATCACCTTCTTTAAGCTCAGTCAGTGTAGTTTTAGTTCCCTCTTTAGACTTAGTTATAGCTATTGTTCCTGTTTCAACAATGTACATGGCCTCTGAGGCATCACCTTCATTAAAAAGAATATCACCTTGTTTAAACTTAAATACTCGCTTCACTGACTAACCCTTCCTTTGGTTCTAATTATTGTAATGTCAATTGGCCCTGCAGACAACTACCCCACCACTCTTGCTAGCCCACCATAAGTTACTGAAATTACATGCAATTAATTATTACAGCTGAACCAAAGTACCCTGTAATTTATATAGCCTAGGTCGAATCATTTGAAGGGCCTTAAGTTTAATTTTAAATTGCCTCATGTTCGATCTTAAGCTCACATTATCCACTCTATTCCTTTTAACTGTAACTCTTTTAACAGCTACTTTAAGTGCTAAAAAATCCTACCCAAATTGTGATAGTATTAGGCCTCTTATTGATTGGTTTGGTGATCTTGACTGTAGAAAAGTACCAAGCGCTGAAAGCCTAACATTTTTACCTGAAGAAAATGCTGTAATGTTTAAAATAGGTAAAGATGTACCCATGATCTCTACCTCTTGGAAAAATGAATTTAGAGATAACCTACGCCCTCCAATAGAAAGTGAATATAACTACCACTTAGAAACTAAGTTTTATAAAGATGGTGTACCTAAACGCGATAAATCAATTGTTGTTATTCAATGGCATGACCGAAAAGATGGTTTTGATAGACTTACCCCTGAACAACAAGAGCGTGCGCAAAGATCAAGACCTCCTCTTACATTAAGAGTGATTGATCATAAACTTGTCGTTATACTTTGGAATGACGAGATCTTTGATGCTAAAGGTGGAGTCGGCAACGGTAAAATACTTTATACTCAAGATATTGATTTTGGAAAGTGGTACAACTTTGATTTTGACATTAAATGGTCAGCTCAAGATTCAGGTCAGTTTAAATTTTACATTGATGGCAAAATGGTTGTTAACTATAAGGGTCCAATTGGTTATGAGCTAGATATTGTAGGGTCTTACTTTAAGTTTGGCTTTTATACAGTTCACCCATTTGAAGATTTTGGCTCCATGAAAATTGCTCATCGTAATTATTCTCGAACACGTTTAAAATAATCTAAGGGCAATTTACATCTGATTGATCTGCTCTGGCATTAGGTTGATTACCTTGAAATATAAATATTTTATCAATTGCAAAAAATGTTGATCGACCTCTAATAAAAATTTTATTTAAGCCGGCTTTTAAGTTTACTTGTGCGCTGGACTTATTATGGTTTCTATCAAATGTACTAGCTATTTTCCAATTATCAGTACTATTCCCAACTCCGGCAAATAGTTTAGTAGGAGCTAGACCGTTTGAAGTACTCACAAAGGCGTCATTATTTAAATCTGCATGGGTGCAATTATTTTTTGAAGAAGGACAGTTATTATTATCATGATTCCCAAAAACAGTATAATTAAATGGACCTTTATAACGAGCTCCACGATATGAAAATTTATAAACACCAGCTTTATGAACAAACACATTATAAGTTAGTTCACTAACTCCATCATAAGAATGGTTCCTGTCATTTGGGCTATCAGATCTACGATACACAATTATACCTGAGCCAGTAGACCCATTTAAAGGTTGGCGCTTTTCCCATTTACCAACCATCTCTGTGTTTTCAGCTTCAATAACAATCGTATTAGAATTATTAGCCACAAATATTTGTTCTTTTAAAGTACAGCTTCCTCCAGGAGTAGGCGGCTCAACTGGTGGCTCTTCTGGAATTTCAACCGGAGGTTCCTCAGGAACTTCTATTGGAGGTTGCTCAGGAATTTCAACTGGTGGCTCCTCTGGAACTTCTATTGGAGGTTTCTCAGGAATTTCAACTGGTGGCTTTTCTGGAACTTCTACTGGAGGCTGCTCAGGGATTTCAACTGGTGGCTCTTCTGGAACTATAATATCTGATATTTCTTCAGACTCGTTAGTTGAGGCACTCTCAAGGACCTCTAGAGACTCAAAAGCAGGGCCACAGTTCTGAAAGCAAATCAATGTCACTAACATAGCAATTACATAGGCACTATATTTAAGCTTCTTTCTATTCATGCACACCTTCCCCTGAATCATAATTATAGCACAAATTTAAAATTTCGATATAAACTGTCTCAGAACAGTACATTAAGCTGGTCATATTACGGATGCTGGAACCTACATATTCATAGCGCAATTGGAAGTAGCCAAACCGAACATATAGTGATTTAATCTTACTTCAATAACTTCACGGAGCACCAGTGTATAAACTAATAATTAGCTTTATTTCTATTTTTTGGTCTATTAACACATTGGCACATGGAATTAGTGAAGAGGCTAAACAAACCATGCTTAATGGTGGTTTTTTACAATATCTAATTCTTGGCGCTGAACATATGATCACAGGATACGATCACTTGTTGTTTCTATTTGGGGTAATCTTTTTTTTAACTAGCTTTAAAGATGTAGTTAAGTTTGTAAGTATTTTCACCCTTGGCCATAGTATCACCTTAATTTTTGCAACATTTATGGGAATTACTGCAAACTACTGGCTAGTTGATGCCGTGATTGCAATTAGTGTTTGTTACAAAGGGTTTGATAACAACAAAGGCTTTCAAAATTATTTTGGATTTAAATCAGCACCAAATATATTATTAATGGTCTTTATATTTGGCTTAATCCATGGGTTTGGGCTTTCAACTCGACTACAACAACTGCCATTAGGTGAAAACTCTATGGACATGTTAATGAGAATTATTTCTTTTAATATTGGAGTTGAATTTGGCCAAATTGCAGCTCTACTAATAATGCTGATTATTATAAACCAACTAAGAAAACTTAAAGCCTTTACCAATTTATCTAGAGTTCTAAATCACGGAATAATATTGGCTGGGTTTATGCTCTTACTTATGCAACTACACGGCTATTTACATACATCGCACCCCGATGAGTTTGGCTTCAGTAAAGATGAACACATCCACCACCATATGGACATTGACACCACTAACCATCACGACAACCTATAAAAGGATAATACAATGAAATATTTTATCTCACTAATTACTATTTTCTTTTGCTCTTTAAGCCTAGCTGGCCCAGGCCATGGCCATGGACATGGACATGGACATGGACATGATCACAACCACGGCCACTCACATAAGCCCAAGTTAATTGATGCTCAAAAAGCACAAATCATTGGTAAGGTTGAAATTAAAAGGTTAATTCGTTTAAAAAAAATAAATGCCAACTGGAACAAAGCTGTTTTTGAAAAAGCTGAGAAGAAAGTAATCCGAAAAAAAACTGAATGGGTTGTTACTTATTTAAATAAAGATGGAGTTAAAGGTAAAAAACTATATATTTTCTTAATGCCCAGCGGACGATTTATCGCCGCAAACTTTACTGGTAAATAATTAATTTAATTTTGAAAACAAAAAACTACTCTATTTCAATTAATGATGCTCGCAAACTTATGCTTTCACAGCAATTGCTCACATCTGATAACAAAAGCACCTTAAGTGTTGTTAAACATTTAGGCTATGTACAGCTAGATACCATATCAGTTGTTGAAAGAGCTCACCATCATGTCATATGGGCAAGAAACTCTAGTTACAACCCCTCTGAACTCAATCAATTAATGAAAAAAAGAAAAGTCTATGAATACTGGGCTCATGCCGCAGCCATTCTGCCAATGTCTGAATACAGATTCAGCCTTGTAAGGAAAAAGCTATTCCAGTCTCGTGAAAGCTCTTGGTTTCCAAGAGATAAAAAAGTAATGGATTTTGTTTTAAAAAGAATTAAAACAGAAGGCCCCTTACAGTCTCGCGATTTCAAAAATAAATCCAAAGGCAAGAACTCTGGATGGTGGGACTGGAAACCAGCTAAAAAAGCTTTAGAGCGATTATTTCTAGAAGGAAGTCTTGAGGTATCACATAGAGATGCCTTTCGAAAGGTGTATGATCTACCAGAAAATATTATTCCAAGTAGTGTAAATACCTCCATCCCTTCTGATGAAGAGTATTACGAGTACCTTATTAATCTAACAATACGACATCATGGCTTTGCCACAACTAGTGAAATTGCTTACTTAAAAAAATTTGATTTAAAAAAAAATGTGCAAAAAACTATAAACAATCTTGTCGAGGACGGTAAATTAGTTCAATTAAATATAAATGGCTTGGATGATACTTATTACTCCTACCCCAAGCTATTAAACCAAAAATTAAAAGCTCGCTCTCGTGTACTGATACTATCACCTTTTGATAACCTCGTAATCCAAAGAAAAAAGCTAGAAAACATTTATAATTTCAAATATCAAATAGAATGTTATGTCCCAGAACCTAAAAGAGTTTATGGTTACTTCACTCTCCCCATTTTTAAAGGCCCCAAACCTATTGGAAGAATAGATTGCAAAGCGGACAGAAAAAATAAAATACTTATTGTTAAGGCTATCCACTCTGAAACTAGCTCAAAGATTAATTCTCTTATAAAAACTAAACTAAACTCTTTTGCAAAATTTAATAATTGTGGAAGTATTGCTTGGCAATAAATTTCTTGTATTATTTAATTAGCAAGAAATCATAACCTAAATAAAGGATAATAGTTTTGCCACATATCATCGTCGAACACACCAGCAGTATTAAAAAAAATATTGATCTTAAGAAGCTAAATATGGACTTACATACATGCTTATCAGAGCAAGAGACTGTATCTTTAGCATCAATTAAAACTCGCTCAATAGAGGTTGATAATGCTATTACTGGAGACGGAAAGCATAATAGTTTTATTCATATTAATGTTTTATTACTGGCTGGACGCTCTGAAGAACTAAAAACAGTTATGGCTGATAGATTATATGATGTGGCTAAGTCTCATATAAATGATGAGCATTGTTTATTGTCCGTTAATATTTCTCACCTAGGAACTTATCGTAAGTAAATTATTAAAAAAACCCCAAACATATTTGTTTAGGGCTTTATAATTCTAATTGTATTTTTTAATTACGGATTCATGCGGTTGTTGCCACCAAAAAACTTTCCAGCTAGGTTAATCACATCATCAACCATGCTACCATCACCATCCATATCCAGCATTCTTGCAAAACCAGTTAACTGGTTATTATTCATTTGTTGCGTACCCGATAGTAAGCCACCTAAGCTTTCCATTAAACCAGAAGAGCTAGCTTGCTTATTTAAACCACCCATCATTACACTTGCTAATAATGGTAGTATTTTCTTGGCAATATCATAACCAACACCACTTTTTTCAGCTGCATTTCTTGCTACAGCACGACTACCATCTTTGCTACCTAGTAAATGACCTAAAATATTATTACCATCCATCATTGTATCAGCGTGACCAAGTTGATCTGGACTATCTAAGTATCTACCGTGATTTCCGTTTTGAACAGCTTTAAGTAAGCCTTCTAAACCACCCTGATTGTTAATATTGCCCTTCATAGCTGAAGTTAATTGTGAAAGCATTGGCCCCATTACTGAGCTAGCTTGATCGTTGGATAAACCAAACTGACCTGCAATTTGTTGAACAATTTTTGGGTTATTCAATACTGTTTCTAAAATACTCATAAGTTCTCCTGTTTATTATAATGTAATTGAGTACTTTTATCCTACCGCAACTATTTAGAGTCAATTTTAAACTTTATCACATTAAATAATATAGTTTGAAATTAATTAAAAACATTAGATTTCAGTGACTTAGCACTAATTTTATCAATAAAATTAATTTATAATTTAAAGAGTAATTACTATTATCAACCAAAACTACAATAAATAGTTCTCAATTTTTGAACGCTGGGTTTCTTCAAAGCCATTAGTAAATACATTATTATTTTCCAATAAACTTTTGCATAGCTCATCAAGATTTTTATTAGTAAATAATGACAGCAAATCCTTAGTCTTCTCAACTGAGTAATTACTATTAACTGCGTGGGCTAAAAATTTTAATTCTTTATTTTCCGCCAATGATTCTTGAAGTTTAACTCCCAGGCTTTCATAATATTTTTTGTACATAGCAAACCAGTTTGTACTTTCAAAAATTGATTTGAATTCTTTTTCAATAACTGTAAACGAAGACTCATCAAGCCCCACTTCACCGTAACAAAGGCTTTCGTAAAGGGAGATTTGTGATGATACATCCAAACCAGTCAATAGATTTTTAATAAATTGTTCAGCTTTTAAAGAATCAGAGTTTAGTAGATATTGAAAATAGAGCACTTGCTTAACTAATTTTTCAGAAAGATTTTTCTTTTTATAACTCAAGCCTGTTGGCAAATGATGCCATTGTTCAAGCTCTGTGTCTTCTACTGTTCTAACACAAAGAGTTACAGTGGGATCATCAATATGAACAACTCTATGAGTAAGCTCTGGTGTAATTTCATGGACGTCACCAGGCTTTAAAATATTAATTTTTTGGCTTTCAAGGCTTGTTCTTTTAATATCACTGGTGAATTTTTCGGCGGTTTGTACATTAAAAACCTCATGCAATGATAAACCATAAAGTAACTTAAAAGCTCCCCTAAAACCATGTGAGTGAATTATGGTGTCATTTTTTCGCCAAAAATATAGATCAACAGCAAACTTACCATTATTAAATAGGCTTACTGATGGTTCACCAAAATTATTATAAAGGTTTACTTGCTTCGGTAAATTGCAACTACCCATCCACTCAGCCACTGACGATTCAAACACTTCAAGTGTTTGATTTATACTTAAATCACTCAAAAACGAAAGGGCTTTTTGCGAGTGATCTTCAATTGACCAATCACGCTCTAAGGTGTTTGCAAAATCAATTAAAGTAGAAATCATTCTCTATTCTCCAGAGAAATGCTTTCGTGCATTTTGAATTTTTTTATAACTAGCAATTAGTTTTGTATGCTTATCAATTCCAGATAAATTCATATCTGTTGGAGCTAAGCCGTAAAATTTAATTTTTGCAGTAGCGCAATCATGGGCAGCTTTTAATAATTCCTTGCCATACATTTTGGTTAAGTTTTTTTCATAATTCTTAAAATCAAGATCTGAATCACATACAATGTCTAATACAACGCCTAAAACCTGATAAAACTTTCTGCGTTTTGGAGTGTTGTCGTTGTAGTGATTAAAAGCCTCTACTTGCGCTTTAGCCTCATCAATATTGCCTATTGCTAAATATATTAAACCCTTCAACTCACCCACTGTGCAACGCCCCCAAGGAGTTGTGTCATCAAAGGCTATACCTATCAAATCAGTGATCGGCATATACTCATCCAGCTCACTGTCTTCTAACTCTGTTACAAGTTGTGATAACTCAGTACTGTTTAATTCATGAATTGTTAATATTCTTTTTCTAAATGCCACTCCCTTATTATTATTGTCCCAAATAATATCTTCTATTGGATAGATTTCTGAGTAGCCCGGAACTAATACCCTACAAGCATAGGTTCCTAATTCATTATAATCAGCTATATAAACTTCTTTTTCAATTTTTTTAAAAATGTTCATTAAATAATTATATTCATCTTCAGTAGAACCAGATAAATCCCATTCATGAAACTTGTAGTCTGGCTTTTCTGCAAAAAACCTCCAAGATATAACACCGGTGGAATCAATAAAGTGCTCTACAATATTATTTGGCTCTTTAACTGTAAATTCATTAAAAGTTGGTAATGGCACATCATTTAGCCCCTCAAAACTTCGCCCTTGCATTAATTCTGTTAAACTTCTTTCTAAGGCCACTTCAAACTTTGGATGACTTCCAAAAGAAGCAAATACGCCACCGGTTTTTGGGTTCATTAAAGTTACACACATAACTGGAAATTGCCCGCCCAAAGAGGCGTCTTTAACTAATATTGGAAACCCTTGAGCTTCTAACTTTTTAATTCCCTCAACAATTGCCGGAAATTTATTTATAACTTCGTCAGGAACATCAGGTAATGCCAACTCTTCTGTAATTATTTTATTTTTAACGGCCCGTTCAAAAATTTCAGATAAACACTGAACCCTGGCTTCGTACTTTGTGTTTCCTGCACTCATGCCATTACTAACAAATAAATTTCCTACTAAATTTACAGGAACATAAACAACCTTGTTATCTGATTGCCTTGTAAAAGGAAGGGCGCAAATACCACGTTCTAAATCACCAGAGTTAGTATCAACTAGGTGAGAGGCCATTAATGGCTCTTCTGAACTACTATAAGTGTTCATTAAATGGTTATCCATTAAACCAGCAGGAAGTGTACCGTCGGCATTTGGCTTAAACCATTTTTCATTACTATAGTGAACGAACTCACAATTACTTACTTCTTCTCCAAGATAATAATCATTATAGAAATAGTTATTACTTAATCGCTCTAGATACTCACCCAAAGCCGAGCAGAGAGCCGCCTCTTTACTGGCCCCCTTACCATTAGAGAAACACATTGGAGATTCTGCATCACAAATGTTTACTGACCACACATTAGGGACAATATTACGCCAAGAAGAAATCTCAATTTTTATTCCTAAAGCAGCAAGGTGACCTGACATTTCAGTAATAGTATCTTCCAGTGGACGGTCCTTACCTAGAAGTGTGGTTTTGTTGTTTTTATCTGAGTCTGTTTTATATAATAAGCCCGAAGATTTACCCAAAGTATTCACAGTATCAATCTGAAAATCAGGTAAGTTTTGAACAACTCGCTTTACTGAACATCTTTCCATAGAGCTAATAATACCTTTGCGATCTTTTTCAGATATGCTCTCAGGAATTTCAGCTGTTATTTTAAAAGTTTGTTTATATCTATTTTCAGGATCAATAATATTATCTTGAGTAATACTAATATCGTCAGTGGGTATATCCCTTGCCAGGCAGTAAGCCTTTACAAAATAGGCTGCACACATAGCTGAGGAGGCCAAGAAGTAATCAAATGGGCCTGGGGCTGTGGCATCACCCTTATACCTAATCGGCTGGTCTGAGATCACTTTGTAGTCATCAAAGCTTGCCTCTAACCTCAAATTATCTAGGAATCTAACTTTAACCTGCATTACACAATCACCCAACAAAAAGTAAATATGGCCCTCAAAACTGATGT
>CALLBC010000114.1 GCA_938001965.1 uncultured Bdellovibrionales bacterium
ACAAAATCTAAAAAAAATCGTTAATTTAGATAATATTGAACAGAACATAAAAAAGTATAAATATATAGCGGCCGTAGTGTGTACTGCGATTTTACTGCTTTCTTACTCATACATAAAAGAAACTAGGGTATCAAAAAAAGTAAGTATTAAATTAAAGCCAAATTTTGATAATTCAAGAATAATTAGTAATAGAAAATCAGCTTATTTAGATAAGAATAGGCAGTATAATGAGAACTTGAGAACTGTTTTAGGCTCTATAGATGAGCAAAAGCAGACTATAGCTTTACTAAAAGAAGAGTTAAATAGACTAAAAGATAATGCTCATAGAGAGCCTTCTTCAGAAAAAGAAATAACAAAAGAGGACACTAAGCCAGAAGTTACAATTGATAATGCTGGAATTAAAAGTGGTGCAGAAAAACTTGAGTATGTAGACTCTAAGATTCCAGGCCCATCAATAGTTAGTGGTGGAGGCGGAAAAACCATTGTTAGCAGAAGAAGAGTTAAAAAAACTAGAGACCGTTTAGTCTTTCCAGTTAAGTTAAAAAGAGAAACACCAAGTTTTGTAGGGGTTCCAGTGCCAAGCGGCTCCCATGTGAAGGGAAAAGTGCTTGCTGGTGCAAGAGTGGCCCAAGGTAAAACCATCCCTTTTTTAATACAGTTAGACTATTCGTATGTTACGCCGAACCATAAGTATTTGGACTTATCGGGCTGTTTTATAATAGCAAAAGGTGAGAGTGATCTATCTACTGAGAGGCTTGAATTACAACCTGATTTAATTTCATGTGTAAATGATAAGAATGAAACATTTGAACAAAAAATATCTGGTTGGGCCGTTGATGACAGTGACAATAACTTTGCCCTGGATGCTAAGTTAATTTCAAAAAGAGGGCGTGTGGCTTCAATGGCTTTTTTAGCCAGTATTGTTAAGGGTGTTTCAGAATCTATTAAATTAGCTCAAACAACACAAATAAGAACGCCTCTAGGTGGTAAAGATCAGGTTATCAATGGGAATAGCTCAAAGTATATCGCCGCTGGCGGTGCCTCTGAAGCATCAAACATGGTTGCCCAGTGGTACTTAGAGCATGCAAAAAATCTTCTACCAACTTTAGAGGTGGGTAGTGGTCGTGATGTTTGGCTTGTACTTTCTAAGTCATTCAAAATTCCAATGAAGTTTTATAAAGAATTTAACATAAAAAAAGGGGCAAAAAATGAAGAAAATATTAACTCTATTGGTATTTAAGTTCTTACTTATATCTTGTGCAAGTTCTGGCTCATACAAAGAACTAAGTGCAAGAGCTATGTATGGAATAAAAGACAAGCGAATTAAAAAGTATGCTCGTGGCTCTAAAAAAGTACCAGTCTATATGTCTTCAAAAGTTACTGAAGATGGTGATTATTTTTATGGAGGCTATTTAGATATAGCAATTTCAAAATAAAGAGGTCAAAGTGGACAAACTAAAAAATATATTTTCAAGTTCAACCAAGTACTATAAAGCGCTTTTCAAAGAAGAGAGCTTGCTGTCTGAGCATTTACCCTATGAGTCTGTTGTAGACGAAAACTTTGTTATGCTAAAAGACGGAAGTTTTGGTGTGATTTATCAATTCCCATTATTTGAGCATGAGCCACTGTCTAAGGTAGACTTGGAGGAGGTTAAAGAAAAGCTGGTTTCTTCAATAGTTTTAGATGAAAAAATATCGTGTGATGTTTTATATTTACAGAGGCACATCTCGGGAAAAAAACTAAATTCATTTAAGAGAAATAATGGAGAAAATAAAATAGCTGAAGGCCTTTTAAATGAAAGGATTGATTTTTTTTCTAAAGAATTAAAAGAAAATATTTTTGAAAGAAATGTCTTTATGTCATTTAGGTATTACCCTAAGGGACTTGCGAATAAGAACATCCAACACTTCTTAAGCAAGAAAGAAAAAGTGTATTTTGATTATATAAAGGATTATGTAGAAAACATAAAAGAATTTAAAAAGTGTTTATTACAGTTTGAAGGCCTACATTTATCAAGAGGCTTAAAAAAACTTGATGGTTTAGGGATTAAAACCTTACTGAAAAGCTATGCAAACCCTTACTCTACTGATTTTGTTACACTAAACGAGAAGCAGTCCCTATCAAAACAGGTTTTTCCAGGTCTTAATAAAATAGATTTTAGTGGGATTTGTGACACTGATATTAAAACTAGAACTTTTTCTCTAAGTTTGCCAGATAAGTCTTACCTGGGGCAAATGACAGCCCTATTAGAGACAGATTTTCCACTGTCATATTCATTGAAATATAACAAACTGCCAACTAAGGATTACGGATTTCTAATTAGTTCAAAGGATATATTTTTATCTACAGCTTTGGGAGATGTTAATGAGCGGATGCTATTAGACCTAAGAGAGACACAAGAAAAGTACAGCACTGGAGATAAGCTTTTAAATGTATCAATTAGTATAACTGTTTATGGTCGTACAGAGGATGAGCTGGATCATAATTCTAGCCGCTTGAAACTATTGTTTTTAGAGAAGTTAAATTATGAGTTGTTAGAGGAAGAAACAATAGGATTTGGGTTATTTCTAACCTCACTACCTCTTTCTTATAACCCAAAGGTTTCATCATTTACTAAAAGATCGTTTCTTGCACATCAATCGGAAGTTACAGATTTCTTTCCTATTTACGATAGTTTTAATGGTTTTAAAACCCCTTTACAACACTATGTTTCAAGAGAAGGGAACCTTTGTAATTTTGATCTTTTTTCAAACCAGTCAAGTCATCATACTGTAGTGCTTGCAGACACAGGTGCTGGAAAATCATTTTTTTTAAACTCGATTAGACATGGCTTAATGGCTCAGAAAGTTCAGCCCCTTATATTCATATTAGAGAAGAAAACTTCAAACAAGATGGCTACAGTTTCTTTTAATGGTGAACTTAATGAGTTTTCTAAACTTGATACTAACCACAGCCCCTTTAGAGGGATATATGACGAACAAAAAGTAAATTTCTTAACAACTTATTTAAAATCAGCCGTTAAAATGACCTCTGAGAGCTTTAAATGGGAGGCCGAACACGATGAATTCATTAATAGGTCAATAAGACTTGCTTATAACCAGAAAATTGACATCGGAGATATTGAGTTCAATGGTAAAGAGCTAATATCAAAAGATTCAAAAAAATCAGCGGCTATTACAGTTGAAGATATAATTTCTACTTTATCATTGATAGCTAGTGAAGATAAAAAATTCTTAGAGCCTATTGATGACTTAAAGATAAAGCTAATGCCTTTTTATGGTGAAGGTAAATATTCAGACCTATTTGATTTTGATGAAAGGAAAATAGAGCACGATAAATTATTTTATGTATACGACATTGATGGTTTAGATTCAGATCCGATTAGACGAGATTTACTTGTGCTTTCACTGTTTGATGAGATCAGACAAATAAAAGCCTTGCCTCAACATAGCCATAGAGATGTTTATTTTGAAATTGATGAAATTGCACAGTTTGATTCTATTCCTTATGCTTCAGAGTTAATTACACAGTTTGCGGAAATGGGCCGTAAAGAAGGCATATGGCTTGTGGGAGCCACTAATAGACCTTCTAATTACGTAAAAAAAGAGTGTTGTAAGGCTATGTGGAGTGTTGCAGATAACTTTATATTCCTGCAAATGGGCTTAGATAATGCTCAAGAAATACATGAGAGCTACCCCCAGAAAATAACAGAAGTTGATCGGGATATCATTGCTTCTTTAAAAACTAAATCTGGTGAGTACTCTGAGGTTTATTATTTAAACAAATCAAAAACTAAGATGGGAGCTTTCCGCTACCACGCCACTAGAAAAGAAATGTGGCTCACTCCATCAAATATAAAGGCTGAGCGCGAAGTGAATAAAGCGTTTAAACAATTCGGCAAGAATAACAAAGCCTTAGACTACTTACTTAAAACTTTTCCTAACGGAATTTCATAACAAAAAGGACTTTATGATGAACTATACAGTTTTAATTTTACTCATATCATTGATTTCACCCAAGCTTTTAGCAGAGCAAATATTTGTAGAAAAAAATCTATACTCTGAAGATTACCTTTTAAAGGACTATCAAGGCAGGAACAAAAAAGAGATCCTAGATTTTGAAATTGTCGATGTTGATGCTGGTTTTAAAGTGGGTTCTTCTTGTGGAAAGCTGAATGTTAGCTCATCACTACAAGCAAACTTTAAAGATGTATTTAATAGAAAGAACTTAGAAAAAGTTGGTAAAAACTTGTTAGCTTCAAGCCCTCACTTACTAACCTGCTACTTAAGCCCGAGTGCTTGTTCAGTGCTTAAGCATATAGAAAAGCAAGCCTCTGAGATGATGCGCTTTAGACTCGATCAGTGCGCTATTATTGACAAATATACTGATGATAGGGCTGCTGAATTTGACCAGGGAAAACAAACTTGTGTGCGTAACATAATGTCTCGTAATGGAGGTAATATTAATGACGCCATTGAGTCTTGTGATAATAACTCTTTACCTGATATTTCAGGTAAAAATGCCACCACTGCAAAGTCAAAATTAATTGAAGATTCTGCTCGCTGGGCGGGGATTAAGGACATTGAAAGAAAACGGGTACTTGATTTCGCAAAAAGCATAGTGGGGGATAATATCCGCTCAGGCGGTGAACTAAAAAATAGCTACGGTACTGCGAAGACCCCGCAAAGTATATCTTTGATTACCCATAAGCGAAGTGAAAAGATCTTTAAAACCTTAATTGATATCACAAATAAGATTATTGAAAAAAGAGAGAGGGGGTTCCTTTATAAGGTGTCAGATCAGGATTTAAAACCCATTAAAGAACTACTCTCATCAGATCACTTAAACATTCAAACAATATATAAACTATCAAACATAGGTGATGAAAGACGATCTCAAGCTCTGTCGATACTCTCTAATAAGATTGCCAAAAGTACCATTGCTTCTGACACACTAAAAGCCTCAGAGCTTTTAGGTGTATTCCTAGCTAACCCTAATCTCTCATCTACTGGGAAAAAAGAGATCTTAGAAAAACAGTATTTGTTAGCACGTGCTTTAAACTTCAATTTACAGGTTTCTGAAAAGTCTGAAAGCTTAATCAAAAACTCGTTATACTCAGCCAGTAAGCTTAGTGAGTTTGATGCAAGCTCAAGAAGAAATTCAAATTTAAACCAGACATTCAATCAGATTAACAATAACCAAGCAGACTCAGGGCTCTTTGATTGCTCTGATCCTGTATTCTGTGTGGAGTAACCATGTACACTTTAGATGCTTACCAAGCCATGTATCAATACATTGGACTGTCAACTCTACAAGGGATAGTCGCCTTTCTGACCTCAACTTCAATCATCAAAGCAAGCCTTGTGATGATTTTTGGAACTACTTTTTTGTTCTACTTAATAGGTTATTTCTCAAACTTCATGTCATTTGGTTTTTTAAACCAGCGTGGAGTGAGTGTAAGTCGCATTTTTAGATTAATAGTATCCTTTTACATAGGTCTATCCATACTTAGTGTTCAGAAAGGGGCTCATATTCAAAACTATGGCGGCACTTCTTACGAAAACAATAAGTATATACAAGCCAACCTTACTAATGATGTTTCAAATATCAAAGTCCCTTGGCTGTTTGATTTAACAACAAGAGTGGCTGAGGAGATCGGTTATTTATTCAATCACACCATTGATAAAGTTTTAAAGGGCGATCGACAATCAAACCTTAAAGCTCCGAACTTCTTTTATAAGGCCGCTATGTACTCCACCACTTCAACTATTAAGGGCCCTAAAATCAGAAAATCTTTAGTTAACTATATTGAAGCTTGCGCAGGTCCTGCGCTAGCAAATTCAGGTAAAAACGACATAGACGATTATTTTTCAGCAAGTAAAACACCTGAGCTACTGAGGTCAATTGTTGTGAACTCCAATACTGGCGACACTTGTTATGATTTAAAAAGAAATCTGATGACTAGCGTAAGAAATGAAACAGAAAGCGGGCGGCTAGCCAAGTTAAACTCTATGTCTTCTGATAGAGGTAATAGTTATAGGACTGGCCTAGCTGTAAGCACAAAAATACTTAACACAGTAACTTCAAAACAATTAGCCAATGAATACATTGGCAAAAGGTTCCTGGTAGGCGGTGATATGGCCTCAGCTGAAGCAACCTCTACTTTAGTTAACTTAAAACAAATGTTTAGTACGCTAAATAGTACTGAGGGAAAGCTAGCTCTTTTCGGCGGCTCTAAATACCAAGGGTTCAATGAAGCAGCAAAAAGGCAAAAGGCTTTTTCAGAGCATTTAAAAAGAGCACCTCATATTTTGGGATTACTAAAAATGTGCCTCATGGTTATCTTTCCATTTTTAGTGTTCTTCATTATTGCTGGTAAATGGAAGCCATTTGTTTGGTGGTTCATGTTTTATTTATCTTTATGTATTTGGCCAGTGTTCTGGAATTTATTTTATTATGTGATGGTTGGGATCACAGAGTCTACCGCTGAAATGAAAAAGCTCACTGAGTTGAACGAGCTGAGTTTGACCTCTTCGGCGATTTTATCGCAGTCAATTTATTACTTCCATCAAATATACAGTTACCTCCAGTTAGGGGTCGGCGTCGCCATCTCTGGTGCATTTATTCCCCTTACTAGGTCACTAATGACTGATACCGCTGAGGATAAGCTCGATGTTCTGGGCACCTTTCAAAAAGGAAAAGCTGGAACACAGCTTGCTAAAAGTGGAGTTGGTGCAGCAACAAAGATAGCATCAAAAGTTGTGACGAAGGGGGTCGTATGATGCTTTGTTGTTCTTTTTATTTGAGCGAAGCTCACGAAACCCCCGGAAGCATTTTTGCTGGAGGACGGATTTTGCTAGCAAATATCCCCGCTTGCGGCGAAAAATTCGCCTTCAAATCAGGGAGACTTTTAATAAAAGATACATCAGCTTTTCAAAAAAAGGTCCGCGCAGCTGGCGTTTGTGACACTAAAAAATTTTTTGCAGAATACTTTGTGGCAATAACTCGTGCCCTCTTGGCCAAAGAACAAGTGCATAGATTAAATAAATTTTGGACCAAAAAATAAAAGGATTGGACCTGTTTTTTTGTGGAACGGGTCTATTTAGAACAAGTACAGAAATACTTTTTAAATAAGGAGAAAATCATGGACAAGAACAAAAAAGACACACAGGATTCAAGAAATGGTAAATCTACCAGAAAGTGTGTGTACCTAAGGCTATCAGATCAAGAGTATGAATCACTAGATAGATTAAGCCTCAAGACTGGTCTTAAAAAAACATCTGTACTCAAAGAAGGCTTAAATAGACTTTCAATTCAACCAGAAATAGTTACTCAAAAAGATTATAAAGCACTCCTTACACAACTCATAAAAATTGGCACTAACATCAATCAAATTAGTAAAGTGGCCAATAGTAGACAATATATAAGTCAAAAACAGGTCCTTCTAAAGATCTCTAGTCAGGTTAATGAAATCAAATCAATGGTGGAAAGTGGCATACGTTAAAGCAAAATTTGTTCACCATGTAAAAGACTTAGAGATCTATTTGCTAGCTCGTGATGAGAAAGATTTAAAGGCCTCAACATCAGGCTTTGAGTTAGGTGGTGCACATAATTTTTTCACCGAGATACAAAGCTATGCAGCTCATAGGGATACCCCAAACAAAGGAATACACATTATCCAGTCATTCCACGAGAAAGAAACCGCTAAGTTGAGTATCGAATTTTTACACCAAATGGGTCGAGAGTTTATAGAAAAAGCATACCCAGGCTTTGATTATATGGTCGTTAGTCATTGGGATACAGAGCACAAACATAATCATATTTTACTTAATAACTATTCTCTCGAAAATGATAAATTAATTAGAAACAAGTACTCTGTACGTGATCATCTAAGAGATGTAAGTGACGATATCATTAGCCGTTATGGATTTGAAATTATACACGAAAAACCCAAAGGGCAGGTTCATGGCTTCTTTAATAAGGTAACTCCAACTGAAGACGAAGAGTCTAAACCCTCTTTAAAAGAGAAGCAGTTCATGTATAGAGTAGAGACCGGCTTTGCTCTATCAAATAACTTAAAAGAATTTGAACGAGTACTTGAAATTTTCTCTGTGGAGGTTAGCTATACTAAAAATGGAGTTATTTTTGACTCCGGTAAGGGTATTAAAAATCTTAATGGCGGTAACTACTCAGCACATCTTGAGTCAAAATCGAGCCTTAAACAGTTCTTCAAAGAAAGAGCACTTGAAACTACAGTTCCCACATTAAGTGTTACAGAAGTTAAAAAAGTTAAGTCTATTACTATGTACTCACTTCGTCAGCATTATCCTGATATATTCAAAGAAAAAGATGGGGACACATACTATAAGCACAATCGCAGTGTTCGTGTAGATTTTGAAAAAAACCGCTACGTGATGGAGTTTAAACCCAAAGTCACAGAAGAAAATCCAGAACCTAGAAAAGTAGATGGCCTAAAAGGGTCTCCCATAGAATTTTTAATGGCCCACAACAGATTAGAGGCACCTAAGGTTTTAGCCAAAATAGTAGAAAACAAAGATGCTCTAAACAAAATAAAAATCCAGACGCAACACACTCCATTTAAAAGATACTCTCCTGGAAAAAAATATAAAACAAAGATAGAGAACTTTTTAACTTTCTTAAATGGGTCAGGGCTAAACAAAGATCAGTACAAATTATTTAAAACCCATGCTTCAAGTACTTTAGGAAAAAATAGAATTATTAAATACAAAAATCCATTAAATAAAATTAAGAACTCAATGTATTTTTACTTTAGCCAGAATAAGAACGAATGGAGGCCCTACAGATATTTAGATTATGAAGATATTAATTTGAAATCAAATCCATCAGCTGAGCTTATAGCCTATGACAACCCATTAAAGTATTTTAAGGATAATGGCAAAGAAGAATTAAAAGGTAAGAATACCTTAGTTATATCAGAAAATAGCCTACAGCTATTAACTGATCCAGTCCTCGATATATTAAATACATCTAGTAAAATCACTATCAAATCAGACAAGCCAGAGATATTTAGTTATTTAAAAAATTATTCAAATTTGAAAGATAAACTTCATTTCGAGCATCCATCAAAAAATGATGTCTTGCGCCAAAAATTATTGTTAAAAACAAAAAAAATTAATGAACAAGAAATTAAACTCTAAAAGGGGGAATGTATGGAAGTGCAAACAAGTAAAGTGAAGAGAAAGCCAACTACTGTTAAGAAATCTTTAACTTATAAGTCAAATTTATTACTTAAAAAAATTAGTGAGAAGGTCAATGGAGTAAAAGACGGTATAAATCCAAAGAAGTACGTCAAAGATGATGAGTTGTTAGCTTTTGCTATTTCTAAGATCACTGACAGTGACATTAGTCAGCTTTGGCAATCTAGGCTAAGTGTAGAAGAACTCATTAGGGTTGATCACAAAAAGTATAATGAGAAAAGTAGAGATAAAATTAGCTATGATGACTATTTAGAGATGTTACGGCTTGGATTTAAACAAAAAAATAATATTGAATACGATAATAACCATATCGAGTCTGAAGATAATAGTATCAAAAAAATGGCAAACTAATACGACTAGAAACAAATGAAGTAAAGGGTATACAAAGCGGCTAAAAAGCCGCCCTTGACTTCATTTATTTCGAGTCTCCTTCGGTGGTTAAGAATTATCTTTGAGAGATAATTCTCTTTAAAAAAGAGAAGAACCAACAAAAAAGGAGACTGTAGAGTGAGTGAAGTTAAAAATTTATTTAAAGACGGGTATAGTAAAGTAGAAGCAAAGAAGATTGAAGAATTTAGGGATTATGTACTCGCTAACTTAAGATACGAGGGATTTCATATAACTAAAGAAGAATTTGATAGCTTCCACAAAGTATACCCTGAAGTTGTTTTGGCTGATTTAAAGATTTTTCTGAAGAGAGAATAATTTTTTTATTTATTTACTTTACGCATAAAAGGATATGAATGAGAGAAATATTTTTTATATTTAAAGTATTAAATTTTTGGATAAGTGACAGGACTTATAAGAACGAGGGTGGCTATGTTCTAGTGCGACGCTTTTTTGGATACGATACATTTGAACACCGAGATGTTGCTAGTCTATATCTTGGTAGATTATTAGTTAAAGGCGAAGTTGTACACCACATTAATCATAAAAGAGATGACAATCGTCCTGAAAATTTATGTGTTATGGATTCAGAACTACATGAAGATTGGCACAGGGATATGGATTACCTTGCAGCTGACAAAGGTATTTATTTAAAGATAAAGACACGAAGAAAAAGATTGGTTGAGCAATATGGTGGGATTTTATTAGTCGATGAAAACAATAGGATAAATCTTTAAACATACTTGTAATTCACTTAATATTTGTAAATATTTTTTCATGCAGCCTTTACTGTAAGTTAGTAGCAGGACTATAGTCTACACTTGTTAATATCTATATTTAGAAAATGTACTATATTATTAAATACTTGAGTGTTTATTATATTTATCTGATAATATAGTTAAAATTACCAAGGATGGCTTATGGAAAAAATTTCTGATAAAGCAAGACACCGTAGATTCAGTGTAAAAGATGATTCTAATCTCATTCTAAATTTTAGTTCACCTTTAGGTTCAGAATATCAAATGAATATTCTCGACTGTTCAATCTCTGGAGCGCAAGGCCTAATTGAATCAAAATTGGTTGATTTTAAAGTTGGTGATATTTTAAATAATGCTAAGCTTATATTTGAAGATAATGAGTTACAGTGTGGCCGCTTAGTTGTTAAGAGAATTATTGAATCAAATAATAAATCTAATATTGCTATCTCTACTATTGATATACGCCTTCCCTTGGATGGGTTCCTTGCTAAAGCCATAGATCGTGATTTCACAGGTAGAACTAGCTCTTTAGACATGCAACTAGATGAAAAAAAATTCTCGTTGGCTGATTTTCTTGAAGCAAGTTATGACAGTAATGATATATTAGATAGGTGCAGTAAATTTAATCTTTACTTTAAAGAATTTCAAAAATCTAAAAAGTTCTCATATTTTTATCCTAGAGAGTCGCTAAACTCCTCTAGAGTTAAAATTAAATTCACCGATGCAAGACCTTCCAGAGAGCTACTAATGTTTGGATCAAATGATTATTTAGGGTTAGCCTCGAACCCTGAGGTAATAGAAGCTGCTAATGAAGCCAATTTAAAGTTTGGCATTGGTACTGGTGGATCAGCACAGACAGCAGGAAATACGACCCTTCATGAGGAATTAGAGGAGGTTGTAGCCCGGATGCATGGTAGAGAAGACGCCATAATTATGTCTTCTGGATTTGGAGTTAACCATGGAATTATTGGTGGTCTTGCTAGTGTTGGTGATTTAGTTATAGCTGATCAGAAAAGCCACGTCTCTATACAAGAAGGAATGGGGTCTTCGAGGGCTGCAATGCGATTTTTTAAACATAATGACATTGGCCATTTAAAAAAGGTATTAGACCGCGAAAGAGAGAAACATAAAGGCTGCCTTGTTGTTACTGAGGGGGCATTCTCTATGAGTGGGAACCTTGGAAAAATAGCTGAAATTGTAGATATTGCCAATCAATATGACTTCAGAACAATGACCGATCAAGCTCACTGCTTTGGTATTCTAGGAGAAAACTATACTGGTGCCGCTGAGTACTTTGGAGTGTCTGATAAAGTTGACATTATTATGGGTGTATTTTCTAAATCTGCTGGAACTATGGGAGCTTATGTCACAGGCTCTACTGAACTTATAAATTGGTACAAGGCTTATGCTAGGCCGTATCTATTTAGTACCTCCTTACCTACTGGAATAATAGCGGCAACGCTGAAAGCTATCGAGATAATGAAAAAAGGACACCTACAAGTAAAACTAGCAGATAACATAAATAGATTTAAAAATGGACTTACTGCAATTGGACTCCCTGTTGATTTGGAAAGCTCAACAGCAATTATTCCAGTTGAAGTAGGTGATGAAAATTTGATGGGAGAAATTAACGATATCTTAATTAAAAATGGCGTTTATGCCATTCCTGTTGGTTACCCTGCGGTTCCCAAAAATACCTGTCGTTTTAGATTTTCAATCTCTGCAAAGCATAGCTCTAGTGATGTTGATTTTGTTTTAATGGTTTTGAAAAATGCCTTAACTCAAGTAAATTTTAAATTAAAATCTTAATTGGAAATTAACTAATTATGTATGATTACTTAGTATCTATCTTTGTTTCCAGCCTAGTCTTCTTTGGGGCACAGCTAGAGCCACCAAACAGTAATAAATGGAGCATTGAACAAAACTGGGATGGTGGAAATACCTTCATTGCCACCATTCCCGTTCAGAGTCTTAACTGCGTAGACGGACATTCACTTTACCTTCCTGTGGTTCAGTATGGCCAACAAGAAATATTAATTGGTACTAAATCCTTAAAATTTAATAACCCAAAAGAGCCTAAGAGTGTATATGCAAAGCCCTCAGTTAGCTGCAATCTTTTGGACTCGTTTAGTCAGAGTCAACTGACCTGGAAAGTTAAGTCATATAGTGAGTACTATGCTAGAGTAATGAGTTGGCCAACTGTGAAAGAGACAACAAGAGTATCAAGGTCTGAGCTCATATATGTAGGCTCAACTTACTCTTTAATAGTCTTAGTATTATTCATGTTAATTTTATTCTATTCTACCTCAGACACCACGTTACTACTCTATATTTGTTCTTCTGGAATACTTCAAGCTTTGTACTCTATTCTAACCGCAGGAGAAATGTTTGGCATAAAACTACAATTCAAAACAATTCATCAATTAGCAGACCTCTGTCTTATTTTGGGTAACTGCCTACTATTCTATGCATTTAATAAATTTGGTTACTCAAGTAAAAGTTTTTTAAAAGCCCTAACAGTCGTTTCTATACTTTCATGCTTCTTAGTAATAATTGGTAAAAACGGAAATGAAATACAGTTTGGCACGACATTCTCTTTCTTACTTTGTTTAGTTGGACTACTATTTATTTTGGCCAAAAGTTTCATTGAAATTATAAGAAACATCACAATCAAAAATATATCTATACTATTTTGCATAATGTTCTTGTTTATTGGCTCCCTCGTAGAATCAGCTATTGCCGGCGGGTCTATCGAGGCAGATAGTTATTTCCCACTATATTTACTAATGGCGTTTATATCTTTTGCAATCTCTATAAACGAGAATATAAGATATACTTATATTCAAAGAAATAAATTAGTAAATGAAATGGAGAGTATTATTGAGGATAAGACTATTGAGCTTAAAAAAACAAATGCCAAACTTGTTGAATCTGAGAAGTTAAGTTCAATTGGGATCATGTCTGCAAGACTTGCTCATGAAATAAATAATCCTCTTAACTTTTTTTCTAGAATTATATTAGACTATAACAGTGTAATTGAAGGCCTTTTTAAGCAAAAAGAAATCCTTATTAAAGATGAGCTTACAGAAGATAAGAAAACACATCTAAAAAAAATAGATGAAGAATTTGAAATATCTGATTTTTTAGATGAAAAAGAATATATTTTCAAGACAAGCAGTGAATTAATTAATAAGATGACTAGTATTATAAAGAAAGTCGGTAATAAAGCACACAAAGAGCAGAGTAGCCCTCAAAAAGAAGATGTCAACATATTAGACGTACTAGAGGGACTCCACCTAACTGTTGATACAAAAATTTATAACAAACACGATATTGAACTCTTAATAAATAAAAAAAACTCATTTATTGCTAACATTAATTCGGTTGAAATAAATCAAGTTCTTACTAATTTAATTTCGAATTCATATTTTGCAATTAAAGAATCTGAAAAACCTGGAAAGATTACTGTCTCTTGCACAAAAGACAAAGAAATTATCGTTGAAGATAATGGGCCAGGTATTGATCAAGAAATTATCAGTAAAATATTCGATCCTTTTTTTACAACAAAAGATATCGACAAAGGTACCGGCTTAGGACTTCATATATGCAAAGACCTCGCGGCTAGTAATAACTCTACTTTAGATCTTGCTGAAAGCAAGCCTGGGTATACAAAATTTATTCTTAAATTTAACTAGTTATTTTTGATCGGAGCTCACTGAAAGCCTGCTCCAGAGATGAAAATGATTGTACATCATTGGTCGGAAGATACTTTAGCTCATGATTTGAATCACTTTTTGTGATTTCAGCTATTTCATTTATACCCTCTGAGATAATAAACTTATCAAAAATCATGAACATTCGTACACTATTCTTTTCTAATTTTATTTCTTTAACAAGTCCATTCAATTTAACATAGTCTTCCATTTCGTAGGGATTACTACAATAAAACTCTAAAGCCCTAGCTCTGTACATAGTTAATAAATTTCTCCAACTATATGAAGCAGCCGTCTTAATCGTATTAACTATAGAATCCGAGTCTTCAATCCAATTAATTGGCTTTTCTAAATAATCAAAAAAGAATTTTTTACTTAAAATTCTAGATGACAAACCATCATCTTCTTCTAAGTTACCGGTGATCATTATAAAATTTAAATATTCTTTTTCCAAAGCTAGTGCTCTAGCCAGCTCTTCACCTTTCATCTCAGGCATAGTCTGATCAGTAACTACAACTAGAGGCTTGCTGTTTTTTTGAAGTAAATAATCTTTAGCTTCAACTGGATTACTGAAGGTTTTTAAATCAAAAATTTTTTTAAAAGTTTTTTTATAAACATATAAGTTCTGCTCTTCATCATCGACAAATACTATTTCTACATTTTTCATATTTATATTTTACATTTTTTTTACGCAACATCAAGATGACATAGCTTTAATAACTTTAGTCGAGTTGATCCTTATATGCTCATGAGATACTATGAGGGTATGATTATAAATTTTAATGGCGTTAGAGGCTCTATACCTTTTGGCAGAAGTCCCAATGACATGAAAGAACTACTAAATAGTGATCGCTCTTTTGACTTAAACAACCAAGAAGACTTTATTAAATACTGTGGGCTAGGCTTTCATAGTACGAATATCATGATTGAGAATGACAAAAAAGATAGTTGCCTACTAATTGATGGCGGATCAGGTATTATGTCAGCTGCCAATAAAATTTTCCGCGACTATGCTAGAGAGCCAGAAATAAATATTTTGCAAACCCATTTCCACTGGGACCACTTAATGGGTTATAACTTCTTTCCCCAGGTTTATATGGGTAAAGTGATTAACATCTACAGCCCTTTAGATAATTTAGAGGAAAATTTTGCACAGTTATTTACAAAACCATTTTTTCCGATTGAATATTCTTTCTTAAAATCTAATTCTGAATTTAATTTTTTCAAAGTTGATCCTTACAAACAATATAAT
This sequence comes from uncultured Bdellovibrionales bacterium, assembly GCA_938001965.1. GTDB lineage: Bacteria > Bdellovibrionota > Bdellovibrionia > Bdellovibrionales > UBA1609 > JAHDIR01. The sequence continues at coordinate 15,351 of CALLBC010000114.1, forward strand.
ATCAGTAGTTTTGATGTCACGTTTTACAAACTTGACCACCCTGACCCATGTTGGGGGCCTCGTGTATCTATAGATGGCAAAACATACTCTCACGCCATTGATACAGAAGCTGAACGACTAGATATGGACTCATTAGGCAAAGATAGTGGGCTATATGAGAATTGTGATTTATTACACTTTGATGCTCCATACCTAGAAGAAGAAGTCATTGGCCCTAAAAAAGGGTGGGGACACGGTTCAACTTTACGAGCTTTTAAACTGGCAGAGTTATTTAACATAAAAGAGATATCTTTTGGTCATTACACACCAGATGTTAATTACCAAAAATATCAGAAAATTCTTAGCGCGACATCATCATACTTTGATAAGTTAGCTCCAAATCTTAAAAATAAATTAAAGTATAACTTTACGTACGATGGACAAATTATTAATATTTAGACAGACTCTCTAATAAAGAATTCTTTGTATTCTATAATTGGATAGAATATTTCTTTTAATGTACTAATGCTTCTTTGGAAACAAGATCTTCAATACTCAATGGCCCTTTAAAACCTAAATTTTTGCATATAATATCAAGTGTATACAAATAAAAGTTACTTAAGTTATCTGATTCGTAAACAGACATATTTTTAAAAAACTCATCTTCAAGTACAACTAGTTTATGAAACACTGGGCCTAGTATTTCACTAAGAGATAAATGTTTGAATGGGTAAAATGCAACTAGATGTTCACCTTCATCATCCTCTAGACAGCTTTTTTTTGCTAAGAATAGCATCTCTAAGACTTTTGCTACAAATTTTGTGGAATTAAGTTTTACATGAGCCGTGTTCTTTGGACCTGGATGGCAAATCACGTAATTTTCTTTAATATAGTCTAAAGCAATTTGAACAGTTGGTTTAAAGTGAGAGTTCCTAAGTTCTAAATAATTCTCCTCTCCAAAAAACACCTTAATACTCTTGTATTTATCTATTTCACTCACCCTTACCCCCTCAAGATAAAAATTTAGTTAGTTTAACTTAGACATACGAGCTATTTATAGGCCTTATTAGATATACAAAATAGACTCAGTAAAAAATAAACATTAGCACTTCTTGTGGTTAAACTTTAGATGCCCCTACCTAAATAGTAATTTTTTCCGTATTATATTGTAGTCTTTTTTAATGAAAGTAATCATATCTAATGAGTTCGTCTTCATATTTCATTTTTCACTTATGAAACTTGATTGGTTTTTCCTATAAATATTTTTTAGGAAAAATGCATCAAATTGATAAAAAATTATCAATAATTTCGACAAATAAAAAGTCTATAAATTTTTCTTAAATCTTGCCGATAAATAATAATAATTTATTTGCAGGAAAAATTTATGTCTGAATTAGCTTTGTATTCATTAATTATTTTATTAATAGGCACCACAGTATACCTAGCTAAGCAACTTTTAATAAAAAGAAAGAAACTCAAAAAATACTCAGCCATTATTGATATTGAAAAAGAAAAGGAAACTCAGCTTAACCAAGTTATTAAATTAAAAAGCTCTTACGAAGAACTAGCTAAACGACATCTCATTTTAAAATCTGAAGTTAAAGACCTTGATGATGAATATCTAATATTAGAATATGGGCTATATAAGCCCAGATATGACTTTAATAATTCAGCCAAATATAAGGCTCGCTTAACTGAAATACGAAAAAAACAGAAGGCCATGATCAAAGATAATACAGCTATGCATTGTGCAACTAATTGGTCTGTTGGCGACAGTGTTAAGGCTGGAGAGGCCATGACAAAAAAAATACACAAACTGGCACTTACAGCCTTTAATGTCGAATGTGATAACCTTATAATGAAAGTAAAATATAATAACATTTATATCATAGAAGAACGAATTGAAAAGCTAGCTTCAAGAATAGAGAAATACCTCTCAAAATGGGGTTCTCATATAGTTGCTAGTTTTATACAACTTAAAGAGGAAGAGCTTTACTTAGTTCACGAGTACAAAGAAAAAGTTCAGGAAGAAAAAGAAGAACAAAAAGAAATTAGAGAACAAATGAGAGAAGAAGAGTTAGCAAAAAGAGAATTTGATCAAGCACAGAAAGAAGCTGAAAAAGAGGAGAGATATTACAAGAAGGCCCTAGATGAAGTTCATAAAGAATTTAAACTAGCAGATGATGATGAAAAGAAAGAACTCGAGGAACAAATTAAAAAACTTGAAGCCGAATTAAAAAAAGCTCAAGAACATAAAGTCCGAGCACTATCGATGGCACAGCAAACGAAAAGAGGTAATGTTTATATTATCTCAAACATAGGCTCCTTTGGTGAAAACGTATATAAGATAGGTATGACGAGAAGACTTGACCCTATGGATAGAGTAAAGGAGCTTGGTGATGCCTCTGTACCCTTCACATTCGATGTCCATGCAATGATATACTCTCAAAATGCCCCTGAATTAGAAAAAGATCTACACCGACAATTCAGTGCAAATAGAAAAAACAGAGTAAACAAAAGAAAAGAGTTCTTTAATGTAAGCTTTGAGGAAATAGAAAGTTACTGTAATGAAAAAAATCTTGATATTGAATTTACAAAAAAGGCAGTCGCAAAAGAGTTTTGGGAAACCAAAGCCATTTTAGCCAAAGAAAATAAAGTTCAAGATATAAATTTATCAAACAAGCATGACACTACTGATGTTGAACTTCTTTTAAATGAAATTAACAAAGCTGCATAGCTTAATAAAACCCCGTTTAATGACTCCAAAAAACGGCTAGAAAGTTAAACGATTGAATAAAAATATAGTGAAATCCATTAGCTTTAAAAGTTGACCCGAGTTTTAGTCTTTTTAAGGTCTAGTACAGTTAATGCAACAGATCCATTATTTTACAGTAGATGACGCATACAAGATTCAAAAATGTTATCTAGAAGGACTAGAAACTGCTAGAGACAAGACAACATTAGGGACTGATTTAGTTACACACAGAAACAAGCTCTATGAGTTGTTAAATATAGTCGGCTCATATTGCCCAATGAGTAATATAAAATTTCAGGATGACAAATTTATTAAAGACTACATGACAATATGAGACATCAAGAATTGAAACAGGCGCCTAGAATTCATCTAAATATCTATTTATTCTAATCTTAATAACACCATTATTTTTAATACTTATAAACAAAGCTTATTCTGATTGCGTGCCTCAAGATACTTAATAAGTTGAAATAGATGTTGTATTTAAATAAACAGTCACCATGACAATTTTCTAGTCATAAGTCTTGTGGAGCAAATAAATATTATTTGATATAGTCATGCAATATTAACTATTATAAGAAATAAAAATGAGGTCTATATGCAAACTTTTTTCCTGGTACTATCACTTATTTTGGCAGCTGGATGCGTTTCCACACCAACCGCAACAAACATAGGAAATGGATTCAATATAATACAACAAAAAAGCTCTAAAATGGAAGATGGGCACGGAGCCACCAGAATTGAGTATAAACCTTATGAGTTAGTCATTGAACAATTTAAGCAGAGAGAGAAGTTAAAAATGACTCCTGAAGGTAAAATTACTGAAAAAATAAAAAGTATCGGTAAAGGTGGTTATGTTCTGGTACATATTGATAGACTCACAATTGGTGCTGCAAATACTAAAATTTTTAATTATGTAGTAAGTAAAGACTCTAAAGTTCTTCAGAGGATAAAAGGAAAGCACAGACTACCTAGACCTCCAAAAAATCGTCGCGGATTCTGGACTAATATTGATGTTATTGAAATAAAAAATTCCATTGGAAACGATTTTAATTTCTATGTTATAGACCCTGTTTATGGAAGAGAGGAGTTTAGAGTTAGTAAGTAAATTTATTTTATATTTCCAATTCTATAAACAAATGAAAATCATTAAATAATATCAAATAGATGTAGTCTTTCAGATAGATACGACTATATGATAAGTTATGTTATGTTATGTTACAATGCTGGAGTTATAATTTAAGAACTGTGGTTTGCCAGCGAAAACGTCTCGCTTAAGTGACAGCGATTATGTCCCGGCTGAAATCATTAAGGAAATCAATTTTGAATTTAATTCTTAGTCTTTTACATACTAAACATAAGCTTGAGATCTCTTCTAAATTAATATCTTTATCTGGCTAGCAAGTATGAAACCAACTTCCATGCCCCAAGTCCAAAAAATATATATCTCAAAGAAGAAAGTATATTATAGGGCCAGTTTATCCATCTTGGTAATGAAAATGATTCTAATTTCTCCTTACTAGACTCAATATTCCTATGATAAAACATCCAAATATAACTAGGTATTAAATACGTTAAAAGGTCAATCAAGATTGTTAAAAAAAAGAAAAACAATATATCTTCCTCTATAGTTATCAAGTTTTTACCTTTCATTGCCCAGATAACCGCGATTGCAGAGTATGAAGCATTTCTTGTTAACTGACCTGATATTTTACTATAGTCTTGGTAAGCTTGTAATACTTCACCCACAGTCGTTGTATTAGCTTTATTACTTCCTGCCACGTTTCTTCCTACCACCTGTTGAGCCAGTTCCTGATTTCTTCTTAGCCTTCTTCTTTGATACTTTCTTTTTCGCCACTTAATTACCCCCTACATAATCGTAATAACCCTTAAAATAGTTATCGTCTAAACCACCCTTGTTGATTAATAAAATTGTAGAGATTGTAGAGATTGTAGAGATTGTTACTTTCGGTTAAGTCTGCACATCAAAACTTTAGTATACAGTAAAAGCATATATGTATATATACATATATGCTATCACAGTTATCAAAATAAATCTATAAGTAATTGATATAATTTAGAATAATACGGGTGTAAATTAATACTTATTCTTGTTGCTTTTTTTTGAAAACATGTTACCATATGTATATATACATATGGTAGATGGGTGAATATGAGAAAAAATACTACTCAAGAGATTAAATCTCGAATCAAGACAGAACTGCCCGCTGTTTTTACCTATAAAAAAATAATGCAATTCATAAATAAGCTACAAGTGGACCTAGGTTTTAGTGACTCAATAAAATCAAACCTTAATCGACATATATTTAAAGTTGAAGCTAAATGGTCATTAGCTCCTGAACTAGACTTTAGGTCGCTGAACAAAGAACCAAGTATACTAGAGCTGCTAGAAGGAGTATGCAATAGTGGAGCAAAGTATTACTTATCTCATCAGTCAGCATTGTACTTTAATGAATTAATTGAGCAGCGCCCATTAAATTATTATATATCGAGAGAATCAAAAGACAGAAAAAAAGGAGAAAAAGATACTTATAATCCTCGCCTTATAAAACAGTCCTTTATGAAGTCTCATCGAGTAACCTCAAAGTATTTTTCTTATGAGGGTTATAAGTCTTATATACTTGAAAAACAGGATTTAAAAAATACAGGAGTCATAGAAAAAAGAGTTAAAGACCAGGATAAATATATTTCAATAAGAATGACAGACGTTGAGCGTACTCTTCTCGATGCTGTTATAGCTCCGCAGTACTCAGGGGGTATATTAACAACCATCAATTGCTTTGAAAAAGCTGAAATTAATTTAAAATACTTATTCCAATTATACAGTATCTACAGTCCTTTTTATCCTTACTGGCAAGCCTTGGGTTTAATTCTGGAAAAGTTAAAAGGTAGTGAGGTTGGTTATATCTGGGATTCATTTTTTAGCGATCAAAAAAAAGAGTTTTATTTAGACAGAAAGTTTAGATCATCTTGGCTCTATTCAGACAAGTGGCAAATTCATTACCCAAAAGGAGTTTTTAGAGATGGATATTAATGAAGTCATTGAAACTGCTTTAATAGCTATTTATAAAGATGATGTACTTAATGAGACGTTATATTTAAAAGGAGGACAAGCATTGCGTTTTAGTGAAAACCTCACAGATAGATTTTCTAAAGATATTGATTTCTCTATTCGAGGAAAACTAATAAATGGAGACCCTTTCTTTAAAAACTTAAAGCGTGCTCTGTATAAGGAATTTATTAGTAAAGGGTTTTATTTATTTGATTTTAAGCCAATAAAGAAGCCAAAAATTAAAAAGGTTGGAACCCCAGACTTTTGGGGAGGTTGGAGAATAGAGTTTAAAATTATTAATTCAAATAAAAAAGTATTACCCACAGAGGAAATGAGAAGGCAGGCTTTGATGCCTTTAGGATCAAATTCAACAGCTATTCCAATAGATGTTAGTGAGTATGAATATTGTCAGTCTATTGAAAAGGTAAAAATTAAGTCTGTTGAAGTGCAATCATACTCTAGGCTCTTAATAGTTTTGGAGAAACTGCGAGCAATATGTCAGCAGCATCCAGATTATAAGCTTGTTAGTTCTACGCCGAAAGATAGGTCTCGTGATTATTACGATATCGAAAGATTACTATTAAAAGCTATATCAGAAAATACAATGGATATCTTTATTGATGAGGCTCGTAAGCATATAAGTGGTGTCTTTAATGCAAAAGAGGTGCCTTTAGTGTTACTTGGTAAAATATTTGAAAAAAATTTTATGGACATTCAAGAACTAGGATGGAAAGGTTTAAGATCTACAGTATCAGTTAAAGTACAGGACTTTGAGTATTATAACGAAACACTTAAAAGTTTTATTCAGGAACTTAACTTAGATCTTACTGTATAAACTGGATCTGTTGCATTAACTGTACTAGACCTTAAAAACTAACCTATTGTCTCCCGATTTATGTCTCAATATTAAGAGCTTAGTTGCTCTTTCTTGCCCAAATACTTAATCTAAAACACCTTTTACAAAAAGATAATTAATGACAATTAAACGAATGCGATTCTCTCAATTCATCATCTGGCGGTCGCTATTTTATTATTTTAGATTTTCTTTAAGTCTGAGAGAGGTCGCTGAAATGATGAAAGACCGTCGTATAGATATTCACCATACTACTATATAGATGGGTAATTAAGTTTGCACCCATATTAGAAAAGAGGTTTCGCAAACATAAGCAGCCTGTGAATGGTTCTTGGCGCATGGATGAGACTTATATTAAAGTGAAGGGTAAGTGTAAATATTTATACAGAGCCGTTGATAAAAATGGCGACACAATTGATTTTTTACTTAGAGCTAAGCGTGACCATAAAGCCGCCCTTTCCTTTTTCAAAAAGGCTATCAAGGCCAGCGGAAACCCTAAAACTGTAGTTATTGATGGCAGCAAAAGCAATAAAGGTGTTTTACAAAAAATAAATAAAACTCGGGCTAACCCAATAAATATAATTAAAGAAAAATTTTTAAATAATTTAGTAGAACAAGATCATCGAAAAATAAAAAGGAAGATGAAAATATCCTTAAATTTTAAATCAATGAATGAAGTCAGCCAAGGCTATAATAAGTGGGGTTGAAGTTTTACATATGATTTACAAAAAACAGTCCGGTTTTATGAGATTATTCAGCAAAAGTTCTTATGAAGATTACTGGAATCTAGCTCTATACTAACTTTAAAGCATAAAATAATATCCTGATTTAGTCGTGGCTAGTTAATGCAACAGATCCATTATCTTTACTAACCTCTATATATCTATTGCATTACAACTACTTACGCCAATACCAACCTTAGCGTACTTAGTCGTTGTTGATATAGACTCATGCCCGAGTGTTTCCTGAATAACTCTAAGGTCTGCGCCGTTTTCTAAAGCAATAGTTGCATGAGTATGCCTCAGCCAGTGCGGAGAAACATTGTCGTTGATTCCTGCTCTTATAGCGGCCTCTCTAACTAACTTAAATATGGTTACCGTCGATATTTTCTTACCATAACGAGAAGTAAATATTGGGTCACTCGGCTTACCACTATTTAGCTCAATGTAGGACAAAAGTTCTAAATGTAATCTTTCTCCAATAGTAATTGTGCGAACCTTGTTACCCTTGCCTAAAACTATCAACAAGAAACCAGAGTCTCTTTTTTTAAGACTAGAGACTTTTAAGTTAGAAAGCTCTGAAACTCTAACCCCAGTTTTAATGAATGTTTTTAGTATTAATTTATTTCTAGTAGATGGCTCAAGTTCAATCATTCTCTTTACAACATCTAATGAAAGAACTTTATACGTTGTATTGTCCTGTACTGAAATTTTATCTAAAGACTCCGTTGGATTTTTATTTAGCACCCCAACTTTTACTAGATATCTACATAAAGAGGATATTGAGGCTCTATGGCGAACAAGAGTAGCGTTTCTTGCGCCACCTTCTTTTAGGCTCATTAAATATTTTGAAACTGAAAAAATCGTTATCTCATCAACTGACTGAATAGACTCACTTTCAAAAAAACTTAGGATATCTTTTTTGTAAGCCCGTCTTGTGTTGTTAGTCTTCTGAAAAAGCCAGGAGTTGATATGGCTCATTTCCTGAATCACATCTTCAGTCTCTTTTAACTTACTAGTTTTTACTAATTCCAACTTGCCCCTTTTATATATCTCGCCCTGAATCGATATCTTTGTTACTAGAATACTAACACTTGTTTGGTAAAAAAATAAATCCTATCTCTACTATCAGCAGTTAACTAATTTTTAATACAATCTTACACCATTCAATCCTCTGGTAGATTTAATTAAAATAGGTTTCGCAACCACTCTCCTTGTATTGTCAGTGGTATAAGGAACATTAAAACAAAAATCCTCTGTACAGGCGCTAGGGTCAAAAAAGAGTTCAGGTCCAAGATTGATATCAATTGAAGGCAAATTAGGAGAAAAACACAGGTAAAAACGATATTCCTTTTCTTCTGAATATTTTTCCGCTTTTGTTAGCATTATGTCGCTAACCTGCTTATTATTTGTTGGATTATCTTCATAATTGATATCACCATGATTAAATGAAGCCTTTACATCATTTTCTGAAATAAAGTTTGTTAATAACTCTTTCATATCTTTTAAACAAAATTCTACGCCATATCCTCCATGTTTTGATGAGTTAGAAGGGCTAAGTTGGGAAACTTTTGAGGAACAAAGTATATAAATTTGTTGTGATACTTCAGATGAATAATTAATTCCCCTATGGATAGTGTTCAATTTACCTTCGTTAGGGTCATTTTTATTTTCTTCTTCACTCCAATATTGAATATAATGACCCATGCGAAATTCTCCCGATAAAAAATTATCAGCAAATTTCTTTTCTTTAAAATACTTAACTAATTTCATTCTCATTTTACTATTTTCTATAAATAACCATTTTTTTTAATTTAATACGGAATAATATGATTAGTAAATACTTATGAGGCAGATAGTTTTTTAGATTTCCTTTCAATATCCTTATGTTCTTCAGACTTTTCCCACTTTCCATTTGGAAACAATATTCTTTGTGGATGGACGCCAAGGGCTGCGGCTAAAAGTCCAGCTCTTTTAACTCCAAGGTCTACTTTATCATTTTCAATTGCAGATAAATTTGATTTAGATATACCAGTTAGCTTTCCAACTTCTTCCAGTGTAAAACCCCACCTTTTTCTATAGGCACGAACTGTCATACCCACAGTAAATTGAGTATTATCAATACTCTCTAAAAATTTTATAGCCCTTGATTTACTCATTATCACCTTCAAACTTTATAATTATGATCCTCAGTTATTCTAATTACTTTTACTATTAATTTATTGTTTCTAACCTTATAAATTATTCTTCCCGCGGGGCTAAATGAAGAGGATCTATAACCCTGCCACTTTCCGCTTAAAGCATGATCTTTCCATCCTTTATTTTTTTTCAAGCTCTCTGGACCAAAATCTTCTACGTCCTTAATCCAATCTTGAATAATTTTAATCTCGTAAAGATTAATAAGACCCTTCTTTTTCTTTAGTTTAAAGTCCTTTTCTACATTTTTTAAGTCGACAATCCATTGTCCCATATAATTAGCTCCAAAATATATATTTAGTAAAATTGGCGCTGGCTTAAAGTCTTAGCTTTTGTTCTGTTGCCTAGGTCGAAGAAATAAAATCACCAAAAGTTATTAAAAATAATAACATTTATTCTATTAAATGTAAAGCCCAAATTAAGACTCTTGGGGTGATATCTCCATAGCTCAAAAAAGGGGGTATTTTGATGCCTACTTTACATATTTTTGAAATTTAAAATAATTAAATAATTTTGGTTATGATAACTATCTTTATCTTAATCAAAAAAGGTATATCCAGCCCTACCTCAAACCAAAAAATAACAAAGTCTAGAGTTTCGTTTTCTTTCGTTTTTACTTTGGCTAATTTATTCACTTACTTTATAATTTTACTAAATTATGAGAATTTATTTGTTTTTAACAGATATTATGTTCCGTTAACTGATTTTATCGACAAGGATGTGAGATAAGTGTTCGATCAAAAAAAACAGGCCAACAAAAAATATAACGACCACCTAGACCGACTCATTAAAAAATCTAAAGAAACTGAAATTAGTCGTGTTAAGAAAAAAAACAACAAATCAAATGGTCTTTCAAGAGCCACCCACTTTTCACAATACCCTACCGTCACTTTTTATGACCCGCTTAGGCCTGAGTTTTCAAGGGTTTCTTGCCCCGACCTTAATTTATTTGAAAGTATTGGGGTAAAAGAGTTTAAAATGGGTGACGGCTTAATTGCCGCAGAAGCCATAGCTAAAAAAAAGTTATTATTTAAAATGAAAGCGCATATTGAGGCCAGAAAAAAAGCCTCTATTCCCTACCCTGAGATTAGCCTCATTAAAGAACTAGTAACTAAAAAATCTAAAAATAAAGGGACTGAGATTCCTATCAAACTTGTATCTAAAATTGTTGGTGTCAGTGAACAGTCCGTCCGCAAACGCTGTAATAAAGGGCTAATCCCCCACTCACGTGGTAAAGGCGTTAAGCGATATTTTTATTTAGAAGAGATTTTACCGCTTGCTTGCGAAGCTTATAAAAAAAGTCATCCAGAGTTGTTTAAACCCTAATGATCTAGTTTTTTTACAGCTTTAATTGAAGATTCAATTTGATCAAAACGCTCAATGTTAAACTTTTGTTGCTCATTGAACTGACTTTTTAATTTCATCATTCATAGCTTATTTACCTTCATTTTCATTAAAATTAGTTTCAAAATAACCCTGTAACTGAATATCCTGTAGTTTGCTCCCTTCAGAAATTAAATTACTTGGAGGAACATAGTTATTAATTTGATCCTGGGTAAGCCCTTCCTTCCAGCTATTAAACTTTTTAAGTAACGCAATTTCAGCTTTTTGTTTTTCTAATTCATCTAATAACCTCTTCCTTTCTGCAAGCTCTTTAAGCATATTTTGTTCTTCGCTTATATAAGCCTCAGATACGTACTGGTTCGATTTTTTCAAAATACCTACAATCATATTAAGTTTACCAAATCCTGCTCTTACAGAGCCATTTTGCAAGTCTAAGGCATAATGGTTAAGCGACTCCTGAAGAGAATTCATATCTAATTTATACTGTGGGATAATTTGTCTTAAATGAGATTCATTAAAACCAACATTTAAAACTTCTTCTGGAATCTCGATTTGGTTAAGCAGGCTATCTAGGTCATTCTCATTTATAGTAGTAGTATTTTTTAAATTAAAATTATTACTACTACTATGAGGAGCTGAACCCTTTTCTAGACCCCTTTCTGAACCCCTATTGTGCTCTTTATGTGCTCCTATTGTGCTCTTATTATTCAAGTTTTCTTTAGCTTGATTATGGTTTGAATATAAAATTTTAGTGTATAGTTCCTCTGAAATAGTAAACTTAAGCCAGCCTGAGCGGCCTCTTTTACTACCGCTTCTTGCTAAAAATCCTTTATCAACAACCCTTTTAATAACAGTTTTCAAGGTGTTACCTTTAATTTCAAGAGCTTGGGTTATATAAGATCGACTAAGCTTTGAGCTTTCTAGGCCGCCCTGTAATACGCAGTTTGAGTGGATAAACATTAGAAGTCTAAGCTCTAGCCCCCCAAGTACCTCATAATCAGCCCTCAATGTTCTGTGCTCTAATTGTGCTCCAATTAAATCTAAGCTTGTACCCTTTTTAGCACCCTTATTGTGCTCTAAATAAGAGTTTTGATTTACACTTTCGTGCTCTAATTGTGCTCTAACTAACTCCTTGTGCTCTTTATGTGCTCTAATTGTGCTCTGTTTTTCTTTTACATGTTTATTTTTACTTAATGGCTTAGAGTTATATTCGTGCTCTAATTGTGCTCTTATTAGGGTGTCTGAAAGCTCTTTGATTTCACTATTTTCGTGCTCTAATTGTGCTCTAATTGAGAGAGTCTCTTTATTTGCTTCTTGTGCTCTAATTGTACTCTTATTCTCCGTTAAAAAGCTGCCTTTACTATTTTCAAGTTCATTCTCGTGCTCTAATTGTGCTCCAATTGTGCTCCCTGTTACGGATGCGACTTCAGTATTTTTGTGCTCTAATTGTGCTCTTAATAATTTATTATCTACACAATCATCTTGTGCTCCAATTGTGCTCTTATTTTTATTAAATGTTTCATTCTTATTACTCTTAGGCTCTTTATTTCTGTGCTCTAATTGTGCTCCAATTGTGCTCTTTTTAAAGCTAATTTCCCCAGCAGTAGTTTTATCCTTGGTAAGGGTAGGGTTTCTATTTTTGTTTGATGATGAGCTTTCTGGGGGCTCTATGACCTTGTCAATATTAGAAGAACCATTTACCTCTAAACTAGACTGCTTGTTAGTAACCTGTTGCTCAGGCTCATCCCAAGGCTTCGGTCGCTTTTTCTTTTTGACCCTTTTATTAAGTTTTTTTGCGAGCTTATCAGAGACTGGACTCTGTATAAACTTTTCATCTAAAGCCATAGCTTTACCTTCTTGCTAAATTGTCAGAGCTTTCTGATGTAACTTTATCTTCGATTGAAACATCATCATCATCAATAAACTCAACTAACTTTTGGAACTCTATAAATACTTGTATTAGATCAGCATAAGTTGCTGAAGTGGGTGAGTACTCAGCAATAGATTTATGAATTTGCTGAGCTTCATCAAACACAACAGACTCTTTGAGAGCAGTTCTCGAGCAAATATCCGAATATTGAGTTTCATATACGGTTCTTACTTGTCGACTTAATTTTGAGCTTTTAAGAAGGGTAGGGATAATAAACTTTTGTGCGTCAGTATGGCCATCCTCTTCAAATTCATTAAGCATATTAAAAAATACTCGCGAGATTTTTAAAGTTGAAGAATTACATGCCAATGGTGATAAAATTATATCAGATATATAAAGTACAGAGTTTACAGTTCTGTTCCATGCGGGGTTGCAATCAAAAACAATATAATCATATTTAGATAATGATTTTGATTGTAAAATCTTTTTCATAGCAAGCAATGGATTAGGGTGACTAGAAATTAGACTTTCAAAGGCTGCCAGCCCTGCGTTTTCAGGAATGTAGTGGAGTAAATCATTTAATTCAGTACTTTTTATAACTTCATCAATTTTTTTATCACCCTTAAGACATTCATATAAACCGTCGTTATACAAGTCGTCTAAATCATCAGGTAATTGCTCTAATTCTGCGCGCGCCCCCAACAAAGAAGTAATAGTCTCCTGTGAGTCTAAACCAATAACAAGTGTCTTAAGGTTGTGTAAAGATAATGTTCTGGCAAAATTAAATGCTAAAGGAGTTTTTCCTGTGCCCCCTTTTTGTGTATAAAAAGTAACAATCTTCTGCTCTTTAGGTTTTTTAAAAAAACCTAGTTTCTCACCAATCTGAGGTAGATCTGAAAGTTCCCAGTATCTAAAGGTCGAGCTCTTACCACGCGCCCCGCGCTTCGCTTTGGGTATCTTACCCTCATTTTCCATTTTAATTAGTCCAGCTCTAGTTATATTCTTTCCAAACATATTTAAAACATTATTAACTGTAAATTGATTGCTAGTATTAGTTCCAGACATATAGGCCCCCTATGTATACATCAAAGTATATATTTTAAGTGTTAAACGTATACGAGCAACATTCAATACTTTTTTATCAATATCTGCAGTAAAGTATGAATTAGTGACTATTGTCTAGTTTAAGGTGCTATTTTCTAAGTTTTTAATGAGGTTCAAAGATTATACAGTCTCATATCAAATAGGGAAGAGTTTATGGTTCATAACTCATTTTTGATTGAAATAATCAAATAAACAAAAAAAGGCCCACGTTAAAAATTGTGGGCCGTATTAGAGTAATGCTGATTAGGTTAGCATTACCAAAGTTACTTTTTAAGGATTAATAATTAAATCACTAGACACATCTTGCCACTGGATTGAGCTATTTGTTTCTAGTGCTCTTTTAAACTCAATTTCAATGTTCGCTGAGCTTTGTTCGACTTTAATTGCTCTAACCTTATCTTGGCCTATATCGTAAGATAATGTGTTTAATATTTTTACTTCAATAGGAGAAGCTACAGCTTTTATATCGTCAATAAGTTGAGATGCATTGCTATATTTAATTTTATCAATAGCGAGACTGTCTTTATCTATTTTTAGTTTAATTATTGAGTTGTTTTTCAATGCTCCATTTAGTAACCAATCTTCACTTAGATTAGAAATTACTAATGGTCCAGTTCCAGCTCCATTATCTGCTGTTAGTAAGTTTCCCCTAAGCGGTCCAGTCCCTGTTCCGTTAGCCAAGACTAGTGATGATGTTAATAGAGTAAATGATATAATTGAATAGAATTTAAATTTCACTTAAAACCTCCTTATCCAAGCTGCATGTAGATAGGCTAATGTAATGTACCTTATCGTTATTTTCGATTTTTTTTGTTTTTTTCTTTAAATTATTAATTTTTACAAAACACTCGTTAACAATGGACTTAAACTCTTTGTCTGAATCAGGTGTGCTATAGACTGACAAGACATTAACCGAAGATAAACCAGCCTTAGCTGTTTTCTTTAAATCTTTAATTGCGACGTCAGTGACAGTCTTTGCAATAGGTTCTAATATTTTGGTTAGAGTGTCGTTGTTATGGCCCCAGAACACATTTTTATTATCTTTATTGTATTTAAAACTCCCATCAGAGCCGATTTCAATTAGCTTATCTTCTATTGCCTTAAACATCCATCGATCTAAGTATTTTGCATATAGATTATTTTGTTCTTTTAGTTTTTCAATCTCTCCAAGGTTACTAATTAAGCCTGCCTTGATTGCATCATGAAAGAAATAAATAAACGGGACTTCAAGATCTTTAGCATTAGAGGGAGTATACCCTTCAAACTGAACCTTTTCATCTTCGTAAACTCGATCTTTTGGTTTATTTATACTGTGAGCCAGCTTTTTTTCCGTCTCTAGCACATCTTCCCCCTTTGTTTAGTTAACCATTTTTTCTAAGTAATTGTAATTGTTAGTAAGTGTTTCACCTTTTGGCGGGTCTAATACTTTATACACCTGTATTGTTTTTAATAAGTCTTTAGCTAGTATTTTTTTTAATTGTATAGGAAATTTGTCATATGTATCGGCAACTTGTTGCGCCTCCATAGATAAGGTGCCTTCAGAGAACTCATCCGATATTAATTTAGTGCTTAAATCCTGTAAGATGTTATTACAAGTACTTAAGTCAGCTCCGCTAGAAGATGATATACTATCTTTGGCTCGAAGTAAGATGGCTTGTAGTTTTTGATTGGGGTTTAGTTTTAATTTTGAAATTAAATCAACCCATGAGTCTAAGCCAATATTAAAAGCCTTAACATACTGATTATTTCTGTCTTTTTTAACAACCCTTGAAATTGTAGATGAGGAAACTATGCTATCAATCGCAGATTCAAAAGACTTCATAGAGTGTTTGTGAAGCTTTATATAGTTATCCAGAAACTCACGATGACATGAAAAGTAAGATATATTCATTATTTTCCCCTAATGCTAGTTAATTCATTTTTGACTCACAGTCAAAGGCTGTCTCTTTATTTTGATTATATGGAGTGTTAAGGGGGAAGCGACTATTAAATTAGATCTGGTGAGTCATAGCCTATAAATGAAACGCCAGAGCTGACAGGATTCACTTAAGGTATATATTTCGTATTGCATAAATGAAACACAAGTTTCTGGTTAAAAAAAATTTAGATATTTTAAGAAGTAAGCTAGGGTTCAAGCATAAAGAAGACCCATTCTTGGAATACATTTGATTGCAGTCAAATGAAAGAATGAGCCTTAGACAACATTGATCGTCTATTTATGGCTTATAGCAAATGTATTGTTTATTTCAAGTGATCGGTCCGAAATTAAATTTATCGGAGGAAATAAATGAGTTTAAACAAAAAAGGTATGCAGCTTGCTTCATTTGGTTTGCCTATGCATGAAAAGAACGCATTATCGATTCAAAAACCAACAGAAGATAAAAGTAAAGGTAAAATATTTAACCTCAGTCGATTGCAGCTATTATTAGATAGTGGAGAGTCATACTTGTATTCTGGTTTAAGCATTCAGGAGAAACCTAAGCAATGGTTGTATGATAAACTTGAGAGTTCTTTTATTGTGATTGGTTATAATAAAGATGGCAAAGTCATACTTGAAAAAAACACAAATAGTTATCTGATGTCATTTTTAAAAATATTTAATATTGCGAGGAATCAGTATCTGAACAAAAAAGAAGTAGATGTGTTGGCGCCAATATACCCATATGGCAACACGCCACTTAATAAAATACTAGAGCCAAATATTGTTAGGTTGATAAAGTTAGAGAAAAAATTATACGCTGATTTACCAATTGCAGATAAAGAAAATATTTACAGCTTTTACCTAGAAGCAACAAGTATTATCTGTGAAAGCCTAGGCTTAGCAGACCCAATCACTATCATGAGCTATGAATCAAACTTAGAAACAGTCCATTAATTATGAATTAATGGAATTAAAACTATCGAGATTACTCGATCGAAGGGATAATTGTGTCTTCTGCAGAATTTAAAAATACAAAATCGAGTGAAGGTGATGCTTTAGTGTATGCCTTGATTGGTTTATGTGTGTTTTTGTACTTAGTGTTTAAGGCTAAATACGCGACATTCTTCGAACAGTTAATATATGAGTTTAATTCAAATAGTGTGTACTTTTATATAAGTATAGTTACTTTAACGCTGGCTTTTTTGTTAAAGGCAAGTTTTGTTCTGTCTACTGTTGGTTTTTTTAGGTCTGGTAACAGGTTAAGAGCTTACGCCGG
The DNA here is from genome assembly GCA_938001965.1 of uncultured Bdellovibrionales bacterium. GTDB lineage: Bacteria > Bdellovibrionota > Bdellovibrionia > Bdellovibrionales > UBA1609 > JAHDIR01. The sequence goes on from CALLBC010000114.1 coordinate 32,441, forward strand.
CCTGAAAAAGAAGGGGGTTAAGTCTGTATTAGAAGCACAGTTTTTTATTGTTTTTCTCACTCTGGCCTCACTTTTCATAACTGAATATATTATCGAACTAAATAAGCAGAGGTATATAATCTACACAGTATTTATGTATGCAAACCTTTATGTTGGCTGGAGTTTATCCGTACATTTTTACTCCCATATATTTACTGAAAAAAATGTGCGCGGGGATAAACTAAAAAAATATAAACCAGAAGATAATAAAATAAGGATAGGTACAGAGGTCTTAATTGAAGAGTCAGAAGATGGTGAGAAAAAAGAGCATGAGATATCTCATTTACTTTTAAACAAAAACCAACTTAAAGAAAACATACTAATTACGGGGCAAATAGGAACGGGCAAGACCTCAGGGCTTATTCTTCCTATAGTGGATCAAATATTGAGTAATTTTTCAGACCCTACATTTGTCTGTTGTATAGATCCCAAACATACATTTATTAAAAGCGTAAAAAAGATGGTGTTAAAAAAGCATACATCAAAAAAACTTATTCATATTTCATTTGATAATAATATTACATTTAATCCTATATATGTGAAAGATGTATTAAAAAACGGGCGTTATGTAGAAGTTAGCTCAATGATACAATCAGCGACGACAAACTTTGTAGGCGGCGAAGGAGGTGGCAATGATAAATTCTGGACTTATTCATCTCAGAGCTTAATCAAGTACACATTAATATATTTAGCTTCTTTTAAATGTTACTACACTTTAAAAGATTTTTATCAAGTATTACTGGAAGTATCAGCAGTTCAGGACGAGGAAACAACACCACCACATGAGAAAATTGCAGTTATATTAGAAGAAAATGAATTTGATGCTGAAGAAACTTATAATATTGAAACGGCATATAGCTATTTCAAAGATGTCTACTCAAATATGGACTCAAAAATTAAGAGTTCTATATTTGCCACAGCCACGGTCTTCCTTGAGCAATTAAATGAATTTAATATTTCTAGAATATTCTGCCCTGAAGAAAAAGATTTAACTATTCATAGTATAGATAACTTAGTGAATGAAGATGGAATTCTATTATTTGATATAAAAAGTCCGGCACTATCTAAGCCAATGTGTGCAATTATGAAGATCCTAGTGCAAGGGGCTATATTAAAAAGAACGTCTTTACCCGAGTGGGGCACAAAAGAGTTTCCGCTAGCATTTATTGTAATAGATGAAGCGCAACAGGTTGTATCAAGCGGCGGTGGTCACTCTATGGGTGATGATCGCTTTTTATCAATGAGTAGAGAGCCAGGAGCTTGTTCTATATACGCTACGCAGTCATTAACCAGTATTAGGAATACTCTAAAGTCTGAAAGTGCCACTAATGAACTTATCCAAAATTTCCGTACGTGGGTATTTTGCTCAAACACTGATGCTTTGACAATAAAAGCTATTTCAAACGTAGCGGGTAAAGTTAAGTACTTAAAGCAAAACAGAACAGTTGGAGAATCAAGCTCAAACGCGAACAAGGGTCTGCTTACAACAGATTTTAAAAGTGAAAAGTTTAACTTAAGTGAGTCCATATCTTTTGTTGAAGAGAAAAAAGATCTAGTCTCTGCAAATCGTTTGGCTACTCTCGGTAAATTTGAGGCCTACGCATTTATATCTGGTGTGAAGCCTAAATTTACTAAGATGTTTTTAAAGCCCATTTTTTTAAAAGACATAAACACAAATCATCAAGACTTATTAAAATTAATTCAGTGTTTAGTGTTATTCGTACTCATGGGTAGCGCAGACCTATCTAAAGCAACCCCCAATGTTTGCGACATAGTTTCAAGTACTAGCTTTACAAGCTGTATGGAGGAAAGGCTTTCAACTTGCACTTGTGGTTATCCTCCTCACCCCTGTCAGAATTATCAGTACTATATTCCTTATGCCTTTGTGGAAGTTGTAGCTAACCCTAAAAAAACATTTTTTTCGGGCTATTCATTTCAAAATATTAAAGAAACAAGAGGGGCTGGGAATATATCAGACAATGGCTTTTTTTATACCGCTAGGACAATAACCATTCCTTACTCTTATTATACTTTAAATAACATGGCTTGTGGTGGGGCTCGGATGGAAAAATATTGTTACGACATTAAATCAGGTGATTTAGGCAATAATTGGCTAACAGGGAAGGCTGATATGAATCAGTTGCAGTTTAAAGCCTGGACTAGTTCACCAAACTCTTGCCTACAAGTCGGTGCTGTAAGTGGTGCCGCCGGAAACTTTGGAGGTATCGGCGCGGGACTTCCTTCATGCTCTTTTAAAACTAAAATGGATAAATACCCCCCGTCCCAACACCCCCAATGCACGGGGTGGGGGTTCCATTTTCCTAGGGTTGGCTATGATAATAATCCGCAAAGTACAATTTCAGCCCTTAATGTAGGGGCTAGAATCTTATCTCTTGGTAAAGAGGTGATGATGACTTTGAAGGGGGGACCTTTAGAGAAATGGCAAATGATATACCCACAAAAATCAAGCTGCTTTAAAGAGGGTAAAAACCCAGGGATTTTGGAGCTTGGAAAGGCTGTAAATGATGCCAAAAGAACCAAAGGGAAAATGGATCAAGATTATCTGTTTGTAGTTTGGAAGCAGGTTTCTTGTTGCAAAGAATATACAACTTTAGTGAGTCATAACATTGTTAAGGCCGCTTTGATGGGCGTTTGCCAGGGAGGAAGTAGTGGAAACAATTAGAAGGTTAAAAGTACAACAAGGCTTTTCAGCTGATGAAAAATTAAATGAGAAGACTCCTGTTGTAGAACAAATAAACGTAATCATTAATAATGCAAAAAATCTAAACGCCTCTGACATTCATATAGAAACAACAAGAGAGAATTGTATAGTTAGGTATCGTGTGAATGGTGATTTACGTAAAGTTCAAACTATTCAGAAATTTATTAAAAACCAGTTTATTACTGAGTTAAAACGCATTTGTAAGTTTAATATTTCCTCAATTGATACCCTTCAAGATTCTTCAGTTGAGTTTAAAACATTACAATTGACTATTAGGGGAAGCTTAATCCCCTCATTATATGGTGAGAATATAGTTTTAAGATTGATTAACCAAGAACACCAGCCATGTCTTTCTGATATCATTCGCAAAGAGCAAGAAGATCTAAGCAAACAAGTTCTAAATAAATTAAAGAGGAAGTCAGGTGTTATATTACTATCTGGTGCCACGGGCAGCGGTAAATCTACGACAGTCTACGGAATGTTAAAAGAGCTTGATAAGAAGATTAAAAAAGTAGTTTCGATAGAAAATCCAGTTGAAAAAAGAGTGGCTGGCGTTAGTCAGTTTGAAGTCACTAAAAAGATGGAATTTAAAACTATTTTAAAGGGTGTTTTAAGGCATGACCCTGACATTATTTTTATTGGAGAGATTAGAGACGAAGTTTCTGCCGAGATAGCCTTTCAATCTGCAAATACTGGGCATTTAGTGATTTCAACTATTCACGCGAATAACCCAAGCAGTGTGGTTCCAAGACTAAAAGGGCTTGGGATATCAGAGGACATTGTAGATGACTCTTTACTGCTTGTGATGTCACAGCGTTTGGAAAAGTTACTTTGTGCCTGTAAGCAGATTGGAGGTCAATCAAGTGAGGGTTGTAAAAAATGCCATGAGGGTGTGATAGGTCGCACGGCACTGTTTGATTACTTAACTCAGGAACAAATTTTAGCAGGTGAAAGGTATAAGAAGTTTGATGACACTGAGTTAAGATCAAAAGGAATTATCTTATGATCTTATTACTATTTATATTTTCAATAACAATTCAGACTCATTCAAAGCCATATTTTGATTCTAAGATTAGTTATTTTGATGAAGTAAAAAAAGAAATTCCCAAAAAAAAGGCTAATAAACAAACTAAAAAGGATGGCTTTTCATGGGCGGAGCAGATGGACCCTAATAATGATGAGTTTTTCAAAGAGGGTAACTATATGCCTCCGAAGGCTTACATTGAAGCGATAAGAAATCCAAGTGATGAAAATGTGAAAAACTATTTAAGCTATATGGGTAAAAAGCAAAAACTGTTGGAAGCATTTAAAAATAAAGTTGCAAATCTGTCCCAAACTAAAAAAGTAAATGTTCATTTACAGGATCAGCCGCAAATATCAAACTTTGATCAAAAGGTACTATTTTTTCATGATATTGACTGTCCTTTTTGTAAAAAAATGTATCCAGAAATCAATCAAGCCTTAAATAGTGGGGTGTTTGTTGAAGCCATACGCGTGGACAAAAAAAGAGAGCAGACAAAGGGGTTAATTATCCCTTCAAGAAGAATAACTAAGAAAGAGCGCGCAAAATATAAAATTGAGGCGGTTCCGGCGCTGTTGGTCGTGAATAAAAAGAACAAAAAAATACTTAAGTACAGTGGTTATAAAAATTTTAAAGAAATAATTAATATTCTAAAAAGTGGGGAAATATGAAAAATAAAGAAAAATACGTACTAGGGTTGGTAATTATGATGGCCGCATCAGCTGCTTCAGGCTCTGATATTCCAGTGAGTGGTGATGATATATCCGGCGATCTTGAGGCTATTGGTACAGTGGTGAAAACTGCCGACACAATTATATTTGGATGGGTTACAAAAATTATTGCAGGTGCATTTTTAATTTCAGCAGGTCTTGCAATCAAGTCAACAAGAGTGGCACTTGCAAGTCTTTGCTTCTTAGCCAGCATGCTTTTAATTTTTACACCTTGGATAGTTAATAATGTAAGTAATGCGACTGATTACAGTTCTGTTCTTAAATAAGGGTGTTGTAGTGAGGAGTTACAAATCTATCAGACGAAATGAGTCCATTAGCCTTTCCTATGCGGTGAACAAACCTATTAAGATATTTAATTACATTGAGTTAGCTGATGTTTTTGTTGGCTTAATTGGAGTGATGATATCAGTTATGTTTTTCAACTCCGTGAAGCTAATGTTCTTTTCCTTATTAATTACTTGGGGCTTTGTTCCAGTTTTAAAAACAAAATATAAACGAGGCTTTGTACAACATTACTTATATAGAAAGTTCGGCTTTCGAGTATTTAATTTTATAAATCCATTTAAAAAAAATAAATTTAATAACTAACAAAAGGGAGAATATATGTCAGAGAAAAAAGAAGAGCCATTTTTTTGGCCAGCAAAAGGAGTGACACTAAATAAAGACACTGGGCATTTAACGGTTAAACTGGGAGATAATGCTTTTGTAAGCTTATCAAAAAAATATCTAGCCAAAGCTGGAATTTCTGCAAAACACGAAGAAAAGGTAAACGAAATAGATCAGGGCTTTAATAAAAAAAAAGATAGCTTTGCTCTAGAACTTTAAAAAGGGGAAAGTAATGAGTGTAGAAAAGAAAAAATATGAAAATAAGCCTTACGAAAGATACTGGGTAGAGGCTAGTGAAGATGGAAAATTTATTGATGTAAATATTTTGAAAAAAGTTCGTTATCCGGTGAGTTATTACCGCAAGGTATTGGGGACAATTGATGAAAAAAATAAAAGTGCAGAAAAAAATGAGAGACTTATTATTGAAAACCAAGAAGAGCCAGCTGTGTTTGCTCCGTCTTTATAGAGGGTGGAAAAACAATATGATTGGTTCAGCTAATAAGGGCATTGAGGCTTCACGTCTCTGCGCCCCTGCACTAGGTAGTTATAATGGGTATAGTCTTGATTCTATCCCTTCATATGTGACTTTTAAGGCCGCAACTTTTGTTCAAAAACAGACGTTACAAACAGTTATCTTGTTATTGCTGGCAGTCTGGGGAATTAGGGAAATAGTTAGCTTTAAAAATATCAAAGCCTTAGAGACTCAGTTATCACAGAAAGAGATTATATTAGCTCCAGGAGTAATGGATTTTACTTTTGCATATAAAAATAAAATTTCAGATAAATATGTTGAAGGTGCAGTAAAAGAATTTGTTTCTTTGATGGGTTCTTATTCTCCTTCATCCATAGAAGATCAAATAGAATCTATTAAAAGCCATATGTCTAATGATTTAAGGGTTCAATATGCCTTAGAGATGGCTCCTATAGTTAGCGAAGTTAAGCAAGAAAACATAGCTGAATTGGTTTCAATAGATAGATTAGAGGTGATTGGAGACGACAAAGGTAATTACCGAGCGGTGGCTTTAATTAAGGTTAAACGTTGGATTCAAGATCAGCCAGTAATGCCCAGGTCAGAGGTTATGCAATTTGATTTACAAGTTAAAGGAAGAAGTAGCGAAAGGCGTTGGTTTTTCGAAATACAGAACTTAGTGAGAGAGTCTGTGGGATCATACGAGAACAAGAAAAGATTAAAGAAAAAGGGGAACAAATGAAAAAAGGAATTTTAAGTATTACTGTTTTACTACTTACTGCCACGTCACTAGCTAAAACAGTTTACTTTGAAGAAGGAAAGACAGTTAGAATAAATATTGATTATCGTTATTCACAGGCTTTGAAGGGATCTGAGCCAACCTTGTTTAGGTTTCCTACAGACGTATATAGTGTAGATGGCACATCAAAATTTAAGATTCAAAGTATAGGGCGAGATGAAGACTCGTTTTCTGACCTTAAAGTAACACCGTATTTTACAGGAGGGAATGAATCTTTACAATTTATACTTGTGGATGGCACTGAGGTGGAAGTAATTGCTCGTGTGAGTAAGTATCATGCTGTTAAACCAGCAAGTTTTTACGAATTTAAACCCAAGATACCTTACCAGGATAAAAATTCATATAAATTTAAGGGCATGAAACAGGTTGATTTTATGCGGAAAATTATTAGTTCTTCAAAAAATAAATTTAAATCTAAAAAGATAAACATTAAACAGACTTGTGACAGTCGAGGCCTAGAGTTTATTTTTAAAGAGTCAATAGTTGGTTCAGGACACCTTGCCTATAAGATTGAAGTAACCAATAAGAGCAAAACTCTGTATAAAATTTTCCCACAAAATTTGTTAATAAGAGGCCGTGATCCAAAAAAGTCATTCTTGGTTTATTCTAAAGAACCTTCTATATCTAAAAAAGGAGCTAATTCAATTATTATTGTTACTGAGGAAAAGATTAGGCCAAAAAATATTTTTCTTTGTGGCCAGAAGAATATGTTTATAGAGACCAAAGAGCTGGCTCAAAAGAATCCAATTAATGAAGTTAAAAAGTATGTAATGTCCCCTAGAAAGTTAATAAAATCATCAAGAGCGAATAAAATATATTTTGCGAAGGGAGTTAAAGGTGGAAAAAATAATACAAAATCTAAAAAAAATCGTTAATTTAGATAATATTGAACAGAACATAAAAAAGTATAAATATATAGCGGCCGTAGTGTGTACTGCGATTTTACTGCTTTCTTACTCATACATAAAAGAAACTAGGGTATCAAAAAAAGT
>CALLBC010000115.1 GCA_938001965.1 uncultured Bdellovibrionales bacterium
AAAGAAGTATGGTGCTAAAAAAGTTATCATTACTAAAGAGTGTAATGGTAGAAGTTTAGCAAGCACAAAAGGTGATAAATTACATGTCCATAAGAAGGGCCAGAGAGTAATTGTTATGAAGCATAACAAAGACTGGTTTGTGACTTCTACTCCAGGCGGAGAAAAATCATATTTATCTAAAAAGTGTGTGATTTAAAAAACCAAAAACTTCACCCCAAGTTTAAAATTAAAAAAGCCTTACTGAAAAGTAAGGCTTTTTTTATTTTTTAAATATAGAATAGTTATCTAACTGTACAGCTCTTGCCATTTTCCCACCCATAACCATCTCCATCAGGATCTGACTCGTCGGACAAACAGTAAATGATAGCTTGAGGGTCACCATTTGTATTTTCATTATTTTGTTTTACTTTAACCTTACAGCTTTTGCCGTTTTCCCATCCGTAGCCATCTCCGTCGGGGTCTGACTTAGCAGATTTACAGTAAATGATAGCTTGTGAGTCATTGTCTGTGATGTTGGTGTCATTTTCGTCATTGTTATTTGCTCTAACCAGACAACTCTTACCATTTTCCCATCCATAGCCGTCCCCGTCTGGGTCTGACTGATTAGATTCACAGTAAGGGATTCCGGATGGGGTATTATCGTTGTTTTGGACAAAAGGGTTTTCCTCTTGAATAATTTCAGTGGTTCCGTTCTCAGGAATTGGGCCATACACGCTTCTTAAGCCATTTAAGTCACCTTGTGATAAATTAGTTTTTCTAGGTATCGTGCGGCTGCCATCTGCTCTTGGTGTGCGTAGTAGAAGTATTGGTTCGCCATTTTTTGAACCATCAAATGAGTTGTATAGCATAATTGAGTCAGGATCGAAACCGCCAAGGCCTTCAACGGTTAAGCTTTCTGCAATGCTGTCAAAGTTTACAGGGTCATCTAAACCATCAATCATGTTTTCAGGAAAAATCTCTAAGTGCTCGTCAGCATCATGTCTAGTCTGTTCATGGCCAAATCCAAGTACGTGTAGCATTTCATGGAAAGCCACGGCCTTAACTCTACATAGAGGACCAAGATTTAAAACATTTTTAAACGGTGTTCTCCCAAGTGTTGCAAAGCAAGTTGAGGCAACATCTGTTTCGCTACTTCCATTAACTGTTAAAAAAGTTTTTTCAGTTGTTCTTTCAACAAAAGATATATTAATATTTTGTTTACGCATTTGATCGTTGAAGTCATAAACCATTCGGTCAAAAAATATTTTTAAACTGATAAGCTCTAAGTCAGATAAACTACTATCATATACATACGGTATGACACCGCCTGGCCAAATAGGTGTAGTCGTTGCTAAAACGGATTGGCTGACCTGATCATTATTAATGGTCTTAGCTTCATCCTCAGTTATATTTAAATATAATTCATTTTTACTAGTTAATTGAGATTCAGTCCCGATCATAATGTCTCGATCAATAATTAAGTGACCGTTAATATTTTTAACTTCTGTAGTAGTCTTTTCAATAGTATCCATCTCTGTTTTAAAGATTACAGTGATTTCATCGGACTTGATTGAAAAACTGTTTGAGTTAAATTGCCCACAGTTGTTGAATGTAGCTAAGATAATTAGTGCTATTGCAAATTTAATTAAGTTTATAGCTTCTCTAGTAAACATATAGACAATCCCCTTGATTGAATTATTCTTCATATCTCTAGTTTAACTATTACAAATAGGGTGCCAGATGAATTTAGGTTTAAGCGAACTAAATTGGTTTAATTTGTATCAATATGGATCATTGCTCTGGATAGAGTTTGTTTGGATGTCATTAATTTTGACATTGTTTTGGCTTGTCCTGTGAGTGTGTTAGTAAATAAATATTAAGGATGAGTCCTAAGGATAACATGGTTAGGCAATTCATTAATATCATTTGGCTCAATTGGAAAGTGCTCTTTTAACCTTGTGGAGCATTCGTTCACTCCGTCAGACAGTCCTCCAGCCACTCCTTTTTTATGAATACCATCAATGATGATATTAACAATATCCTGCCAGGTGTCCTTTGGGAATTTTTCAGCAATGGACTTATCACATAATACAACAGCTTGTTTTTCCATTAGAGATAAGTAAATAAGTAGGCCTGTTTTTGAGCGAGTCATGTTTATTCGTTGTTTGTAAAATTCAAGTTCGGCTAAATTTTCCACTTGGAATATGCGATCACATCTTGGGATAAGTAACCTTTGAAAAATATTTAGACGACTTAATAAAAATGAAATAACCACGTTTATTAAATGAATTACAGGGACTAAAAAGAAATAATTATGAAAATAAAAAATTAAGTTAAATCCATATAAGGCCACTAAGGTAAGTACAGTTAGTAGTAAAAATAAAGTGAATTTTACATGACGAGTAGTGGAAGACTTGTTGGCAATAACCGCGACGACTTCAGCTGAAGAGTGCCTTTCTATATCTTTGATGTTCTCAGATATAGTTGTGAGTTCTTTTTCAGAAATGTACTTATTCCAATCCATCACCAGCCTCCCGAGGCGCCACCGCCACTAAAGCCACCGCCGCCGCCTCCAAAGCCGCCTCCTCCAAAGCCGCCACCGCCGCCGCCAAAGCCGCCGCCTCTGAAGCCACCGTTACCAAAGCTACCTCCGCCACTAGTAAAACCGCCATGACGTCCACCACCGTTTCTGTGGATATAAATAAGAAATAAAATAACTAGAATTAAAATTATAATTTGAGTTTTATTAAGGTTTTGTCTTTGTCGGTGATTTACAAAACGTAAGTGTTTTTTAAAAAAGTCTTCAGTGTTTAAATCTGGGTAGGCCTGCTCAACTATCTTATACAAACCTGCAATCACAGCACTTTTAGGATCACCAGCTCGCATAAGTGGGCGCATTGTACGGTAAATAATTTGTGCTGCTTCGCTGTCAGTTAAATTGCCTTCAAAGCCTTGGCCCACTTCAATACGCATGCGTCTTTCTTGCATAGCGATCATTAATAATATGCCATTATCCTGTTTTTCTGTTCCTAATTGCCATTGATCAGTCACCTTAATAGAGGCTTGTTCAATAGTCTCATCGGATAAGTTATTTACTGTTAGCACTGCAATTTCACTTTTCTTAAGTGCTTTTAATTCTCTGAGTAAATTATTTAAGGAGCCCACAGTTTTTTGTGGTAGAATTCGGGCATAGTCATTCACAGGGCCCCTAATTGGAGGGACCTTAAACTCACCATACCCAAATGCCGTAAATAATAAAGCACCAAGAAGTATTAAATAAATTGAAAACTTAGGTTTTAAGTTCAAGACTAAAAATTAACCTCAGGTGGTTTTTCAACTTGTTCGCTAGCGTCTACAGTGAACTGTGGAAGGCTTGGGTATTTAAAGTAATAATCATTTGTCCATTTAGTTGGAATAATTGTTACTAACTCATTAAATCTTGTAACCGCTTGAATGTATCTGTTTCTTGCCACGCCAATTCTATTTTCTGTTCCTTCTAATGAGGCTTGTAGCTCTAAAAAGTTAGTGCTGGCTTTTAGGTCTGGGTATCTTTCAGAGATCATCATTAGTTTACCTAAAGCTTGTGACAATTGCCCTTGAGCTTTTTGATAAGCAATTAATTGCTCCGGTGTTGCTTTCGATGGATCAATAGTTGTTGCCGTGGCTTTTGCTCTTGCATTAACTACGCCTTCTAATGTTTCTTTTTCATGGCTGGCGTAACCTTTAACGGTTTTAACTAAGTTAGGTATTAAATCGGCACGACGTTTATATTGGTTAGTAATTTCTGCAAAAGCGCCTTCAGCTTGAAGTTTAGCTTTTGGGATAGACTGAATACCACAGCCAGTAAGGCCCCAGATCATTAATAAAAGTGTAACAATTTTTACAGATTTCATAAAAGTATCCTTTAATTAAGTGTTTATAAGATAGAGTTAGGTTTTAATTGCGGATCTGTCAAAAGTTCCCAATGCATTGGTAGGTAATCTGTGGTTTTTTTAACTCTAGATTTAGCTAAAATGCTTAAAGTTTTTGCAAAGTATTAGTTTGAGCGGGCTCTATAGGGTTTTTTAGTCTAAAAATAGTGCAATTCATATATATGGCTAAATTCCCTAACAGAACTCTAACAGTATGCAAATAATTTATAAATAGAAACCAAATATCACCTAAGTATTAATAAATTAATATTTAACACAACAAAATTATATAAGGATTAACACATGAAACAAATAGCTTTTATTTTAATTGCCACTTTAATGACAGCCGTGGTGGCACAGGCCGATTGGACAGAGAAGTTTTCTTTAAAAGGTGATATTCGCCTTAGAACAGAAGGTATTGATGATGAAAAGGCCTCAAAAGAAAGATGGCGTCAAAGAATTAGAGCCAGGCTTAAAGTTAAAGGTGAGGTTAATGAAAATGTAAAGGCTGTTTTAAGATTAGCCACAGGTGCTGCCATTGGTGATAAGGGTAACCTTCGTTCAACGAACACTACAAATGATGACTACGGTGGAAATAAAGCGATCAACTTAGACCAAGCCTATATTAGCTGGAAAGCAATGGATGGGCTTAAAATTGAAGGTGGTAAGTTAAAAAATGGAATGTATCGCGTCGGTGGTAGTGATTTACTTTGGGATGGTGATTTAACTCCTGAAGGTGGACAAATTAAATATAAGCATACTTCAGATAACTTAACGGTATTTAGTAATATTGCGGCTTACTTTATAAATGAAAATAGCGGTGGTGAAGAAAACACATTACTAGGTGGTCAAATTGGTATAACTACTGGTGAAAATGTTAAGTTTACGCTTGGTGGAAGTTATTATGCTATTAATGCTCAAGACTCAGTGACATTTGCTGGGACTGGTGGTTCTGGTAATACGGTAGATGGAAACAATATTTACTTGAACGACTATATGATTACAGAGGCATTTGGTATGGCCACATTCAGTGTTATGGATCAGCCGTTAAGCTTTTTTGTTAACTACGCTAATAACTCAGATGTGGACGCCAATAGAGATGCCATTTTATTTGGTGCAAAATACGGCCAAACAAAAGAAATCGGAGACTTTAGGTTTGATTTAACATATAGAGAAGTGAGAAAAGATGCCATTTTTGGAGTTCTAGCGGATGGAGACTTTAATAATGGATCAACAGATAGTGAAGGTATCACAGCAAACATAAGATATAAATTTGCTAAAAACTCTGTTGCAAGAGTTATATATTTGAACAGTAAACAGGAGGTTTCTACTGGTGCAGACATTAAATACAACAGATACATGCTCGACTTCGCTTTCAAATTTTAAAAAGGAAAGAAAGACATTGAATGAAAAGTTAGTTTACATGGTGGAAGATGAGCTCGACATTGCCGAGCTCTTAAAACTCACGCTAACCCGCGAAGGTTACAGAGTTGAGCATTTCGCTGATGGAACCTCTTTCATAAATAAAATAAAAACCACAAAACCAGACTTGGTGCTTCTAGATTTAATGTTGCCAGATATGGGTGGTTTAGAAATTTGTAAATTATTAAGAGCAAACTCAAAATTAGAAAACTTACCCCTAGTGATGGTCACTGCTAAAGGGGACGAACAAGACATCGTAAAGGGTTTAGAGGCTGGTGCTGATGACTATGTTACTAAGCCTTTTAGTCCAAAAATATTAGTAAGCCGTTTAAAAGCAATTTTAAAACGAGAGTCTAGAAATACTCCTAATGAGGTGGGCTTGCTAGTGAGAGGACCAATTAAGGTTCATAAAGGTCGCTTTGAAGTTTCTGTGAGTGATGAAAAAATAAAACTCACTAAATCAGAGTTTTCAATATTACTACTATTAGCTTCGCACCCAGGATGGGTTTATTCGAGGGCACAAATTGTTGATGCCATAAGGGGAGATAACTACGCTGTTACCGAAAGAACTGTGGACTTCCAAATGGT
>CALLBC010000116.1 GCA_938001965.1 uncultured Bdellovibrionales bacterium
TGTTTCATAACAAAAACACTATGTACATTATCGCATTTTTTTAAGGCCTCATCCACATTGTTCTTTAAAGGAACTCGTCGGCCAGCACGTAAGCCTTCATTAGCTGTAATAACGCAATCACTTGTTCCATCATTAATACGATCAGCTAAAGCTTCAGGAGAGAATCCCGCAAAAACAACAGAGTGAACAGCTCCTATACGGGCACAGGCAAGCATTGCATAAGTGGCTTCAGGAATCATGGGCATATAAATAGTAACTCGGTCCCCTTTTTTTACACCACGAGCTCTCAAGGCGTTAGCGAGCTGACATACTTCTTTGTGTAATTGAGAGTAGGTAATCTCTTTGCTTGGGCTATCTGGATGATCAGGCTCCCAGTAAAATGCGATATCATTAGCTTTAGTGGATAGGTGACGGTCAATGCAGTTAACACTCACATTGAGTTTTGCGCCTTCAAACCATTTAACAGAAACAGCTCCAGGTTTGTAGGTAGTATTCTTAACTACATCCCACTATTTACTCCACGTTAGTCTTTCAGCTTGTTCCGCCCAAAAGTTTTCTGGGTTAGTCACAGACTCTTTATACATTTTTTCGTAAGTCGCTAAATCCATTAGGTTCTCCTAGTTTGTAGGAAAGTATAGTCATTGAGGAAATAACAGTCTAGTCACATTGTGAAAATACAAATATTAGGAAATGTTAAGGGCTTACTTAAATGTAAACCCAGACACTAATGGGTCATGATCTGATAGCTTGTGCATATAATCAGAGTTCACATGTAAAATCTCAACCTTTGGATTTTTCTTTAGTAGTCTTTTGTTTGCTAAAATATAATCAAGCCCTTGTGAATTACCATTATGGTTAGTTGTGTACCTATCATTTGGAGCAACAAGGTGATCAAATAAAATTAAGTTTTTTAAATCAACACCTTCAAGGGACTTCATGGCTCGCTCTGTTAAATGAGCGTTAAAGTCACCAGCCACAATAATATTTACCTTAGGGTCAGCCTTTACTAGGCCCTCCACGAAGTCGTTAATTTTGTCAGCCATTTGTGTTCGTCTTTTAATGGATTTTAAAACTGGTGGCTGTGTGGCTCCCCATAAAGAAGCATCATCTAACTTTGAGTTAAAGTGGTTACCTATAACTAAAACTCTTTCCCCTTTAAATATAAATTCTGCAATTAAACTTTTACGAGAGCCCTTAAATGCTTTGTCATTAGGGAATACACGTCCAGGGTTATGGCTTAGCGCTCCCGTTTTTGCATTAATAGATATTTCAGCCAAAGGGTCATTGTTAAAGTTAGGAGAGAACTGCACTCGTTTACTGTTGTAGATCATGGACACACGAATATTACCGCCGGGCTGTCCACCTTCAGAGTTGGGATTAGGGTTAATATTAATATGTTCATAATTAACTTTAGAGGCTTGGCAAGCTTGAGCAATATTTAAATCTTTGGTTTTGCTTTCCATTTTAAGTTTTAGTTTATCAGCGTCTAAAATAGCTGAACCTCGTTTTAAATTTTCAATGGTCTTTTTAATTTCAGAAATATGATTTTCACTAGAAAGAGGAATGTTTTTAATAAATTGCTCTAAAGTTTTAGTGGCATCTGAACCACCAGTTTGGCTAATACCATTGAAGTCTTGTATTTCGACGAGGGTTAAAATATCCGGGCAACCAAGATTAGTGTTAACCGAGTCAGCAATTTTTTCTAAACGAGCACCATCACGAGTGGAGAGGTTTTCAATGTTGTAAGTGGCCACAGTGAGTTGATCTTTATTGGCTAAAATTGTGGTTTTAGGACGTTCAATTTGTGGCGTTATAATGTCTTCAGGCCTAATGGGGCGGGTGTCGTCGCTCTTTCTTTTTGCTTTTACTTTAGCGACCTGTTGGCGACGGAAATCCTTGAGGCTATCTTGTACCTCAGGAAGTATAAAAGCATAGTGCCCATCATTGAAAAAGCTTTTTTCATAGGCCAATAGGCCTTCAATGGAACCGTTGATTTGATCACCAACATTAAAAATGGACTTTATATCAATACCTTTAGCTAAGTGATGAGTCCAAATAGAAACTAAGTTGGGGTTGTAGTCTTTGGTGGCTTCATTAATAATTGCTCCGCCAGCAGGAGTGTCGCTTGGATCAGGGATGCTGCCATCGGGCTTTAAATATAAATTTAAATATGACTTTGGGCCCTTATCTTGGAACTTATCTTGTCCGCCAGAAAAACCAACCACTTTTGGGTTATGGATTTTAATTTTCATAGACTCAAGACTTTCCCAAAAATCGATACCATCATTCATATTTAAAAATGGCTTTTGATTTAAGTTGGCATTGAATGTTGAAATATAGTGATTAGGAATTTTACGTCCTTTGGCGCCTAACACCTGAGGTTTAGGTAGTGGGGCATTTTCCTTTAAAATTTTAAAGGAAGTTACATCGCGTATGGCAGTTCTAGTAAGGCCGGCTTGGATTTTATCACCACTATTAAAGCGGTCCTCATACACAGTACCAGTCACTTGTATAAGTTGACCCACCTTTATTGGCCCTAGATCACCGATTGGAACTTTTTTTCTGATTAATTCTGGCGGAAGATCTTTAAGGTAAACATAGAGGGCGTCGGATGTGATTGGGTCATTATCTCCTTTTATATCTTGAATGTAAATTTCATAGCCACCAGGGTAGCGGTCAGTATAGCCCACCGCTGTAATTACACCAGTGGTTGTCACCTTGTAACCTCGGTAAGGCGAAAGATGAGTTGTGCTTTGAATTTCATAAGTTTTTTTACTCCCAGCACCACCGTAATTAAAAGTACTTACCTTAGCTCTTGGGTTTTGAATAAGCGGCAGTTCTGTTAAGTTTTCTAAGTAGGCTCTCAGTGTGTCTTTGGCAGATATAAATTCTTCCTGGAATCTTTTAAAGCTAAAGTTAAAACCATAGCCAAATAAATAGCCAGGAGCTGTTTTTCCACTAAAAAAGAAGGTGTTACTAATCGCTACACGATAAGTATGGTCATCAACAATAACCGCTTTATTTTTTCGTGCAATAGCGCCCACGGTATTTTGTCCGCCCACATATTTGAAATCATACTTTAAGCCAGCCACCTGTAACTCAGCCCTGTATGTGGATTCTGCCTGTAAAAATATGAATCTTTTAATGGCTTTACCACTCATAGTACCAATTAAAAATTGATCGTTCACATCATCAGGATAAATGCGTAACAGGCTATCAATTTCAGCATCGGACATACCAAGCTTTACCACACCAATTTCATTATCAGCTAAAAAAGCAGTGGGGTAGAAGGCAAAATCAAGATCTAGTTGTTCCTTAATGGCCGTAGTAATTAAATTCCCAGAGGTGGTTGATTCTTGCCATTTATTTTTGCTTGTTATTAAAATTTCATTTTGTTGTGTTGTGATGTCGTCACTACAAGAAGCTACTAATAAAAGAGTGCATAGAACTACAGGCAAGCTCTTTAAAAGTTTTTTTGTTTTTTCAGAGCTGAGTTTAAACATATTATTTTAAACCTGTTTTGATTGGAGTAATTGAAATTTTATTAACCTGCCATAAATGGTTATCGTTAACTTCAGCTTTGAACTCAAAATTGAAGGAAACTTTTTTGCCAATATATTGACTAATATCAATTCCGTATTTGCTAAGTTTATTAAAGCGATCATATTCAATCTTGTCGTCAGTTTTAATTTCAAGTTCAGTCCATGTTCCAGTGTTTGGTTCTGAGCCAGGGACATAATCAGTGGAAATATTTAGCTTGAATCGACTCCAGAAATCATAGGTATCAACTGCAGGTCTAACTGAGTGATCAATATTTAAAAATAATGTTGAGCTATCAGTTGTTAAGTTGACGTCAGGGAACACTAAGCTAGAGGTATAGGCTGTGTTTGGGCCATTTTCAGTGGTCATAGATGCATAGTTAAAGTCACGGAAAGTTCCAAACCTCCAACTATTGGCGTTAGGGTCTGTTTTATAAGTTTGCAAAGGAGATAGATCACTATTAGGGAAATCATAAACTAATAAAGCCTTCGGCGCTACTTTTGGGGCTGGTAAAACACCAGATCCTAAAAGTTTAAACTCATACACACTCCAGTTGTTAAAGTGCTTGCCAATGTCTTTAGTTCCTGCAGAATCTAAGTTAAGTAGTAGGGCCACAAAAACATTTTTTTTGCCAGCATATTTTTTTAAACT
>CALLBC010000117.1 GCA_938001965.1 uncultured Bdellovibrionales bacterium
CCAGTTTAAGTTATTTAAAAAGAAAGATGTTACCACTTACATACGTTTACTTGAAAAAGTGGTTATTAACACATTAGCTAAATTTGATATTGAGTCCTATCAACGCTGTGAAAAAATTGAAGTTGAAGGTGAAAGCCTTGAAGCTACAGGTGTTTGGGTGGGGGATCAAAAGATTGCCTCCATAGGAATTGCTGTGAGACGTTGGGTGGCTTATCACGGTATTGCCATTAATGTTTTTAAAGATGAAAAAGCCTTTTCTGGAATCAACCCATGTGGTTTTAAACCAAGCACAATGGTGTCAATGGAAGAAGCAACTGCACAGCCAGTGAATATCTCTGATATAAAAAAAATATTTATTGATGAGTTTAATAAACTAATCTCATGAACATAAAAAATAATTTAAAGTTAAAACCGATCATATAAAGTTAAACCAAGTACCCTTTAAAAAGTTAAAGTTACTTGACCTTGGTCCTAGGAACTTTGTCCATTTACCTTTATGTAATTACTGTCTACATGGGTGAATATGCTAAAATAAACTATAGATATAATTATCTATACGGCTCTTTGTAGATAAGATTCAGTATTATATTGGGGCCATTTTACTTTTAGGAAG
Organism: uncultured Bdellovibrionales bacterium; assembly: GCA_938001965.1. Taxonomy (GTDB): domain Bacteria; phylum Bdellovibrionota; class Bdellovibrionia; order Bdellovibrionales; family UBA1609; genus JAHDIR01. The sequence goes on from CALLBC010000117.1 coordinate 614, forward strand.
TTTGAGTCGCAATGTCTAGTTCGAGAATATTTATAATTAATTTAATACTATTATTTTTAATTTCCAGTGTAAACGCCATTGCTGGAGAGAGCTGCTCCAATAAAAAAAATATCTGGGGTAATATTAAAGAGATTGCAAATCCAATGCTTCTAATGTCGCCAGCTGTAACTGCTATTGTTGGTAGCCAATGTAATTTAATTTTTAAATTTAATAAGAAAAAAATTACTTCTTGCTATACGAGCTCATTAGCAATTACTAAAAACTCTGGTTTGAATATGAACTTAAAAGGAGAGTTAGGTTATTTTACAAAAGAATTGAAAGAGATGATGTCTGACCCTGAAATTGGTCAATTTTTAAAAGACCTTTCAAATGCACTTAAAAATGATAAAGCTTCTCAATTATGGCGATGGACATTAAATCATCCGCTATTCAAAGGTAAGCCAAATAAAAAGGAAGAAGCTATTAAAACTTTAGCTGTCCTATTTAGTGGTAACGGATCTGAGATAGAGCGATATAGCAAAGACTTTATTAACAGCAACGGCCCTCATTTAAAAGATGCATATGATGAATTATGGAATGGAATAAAAAGAGATAAAGTTCAGCCCTATCCACCACCAATAAAATCAAAAGATACGTCAATTTATCATTTTTATGCAATTTCATACCTTACTCAGAAAATAATTAAAAAAGGTACGCCAAAAGATATTGCTGTAGTTGTTGCTGGCTCACTCAATCAGGTCTATGAACAATACACTGGGGACCTGGTTAGGCTGGCAAGGTGGGATAGCCGAGTTAATGAAAATACCTATGAAGACATTTTTACGGGCTATGCAGGAGCTCTCTTTGCCACCCATGATAGTCCATTCTCTAGAGGAATCGACAAGGCCTCATTTATTAATCAAGTCAAATTTAATGGTGGAGGTGTGGCTCTTAAAGGTTTGTTGAAGAATAATTTTAGTGAGCATTAAAAAAATGTTTAATTCATTTATTTGCGGATGATTCTATCACCAGCAATGACTTGGCCTGATTTAGCCTCATTATAAGTGATAAATATATTACTGTATAATTTTAGATTATCACATAAGGCATGGGCCGTGAGTTTAAGTAACTCCTCAATCCTCTGTTCACTTAAACCTTCAAAGCAGGTGAGTTCAACAAGGGGAGGATGAGTGTCTTCTGGCTGTACTTGAGCTGAGTTCTGGCCTTCAAAATAATTAGCTGGAGTTATTTCATCCCATGTCACCCAAGCCTGTGAAGGTCTACAATTATAAAATTCTGCAATAGCTTGTGATGTACATTTTATTGCGATAGGTATTAAATTTGGGTCTTTTTGTGGTAGCGCTCTAACTTTTAAAATAGGCATTATTTTTTATCAATAGTTATGGCAAACTTTTTCACACCAGCCGATTTAATTGTATCAATAATGGTAACCACATCACCATGTGAGATGTCTTTATCGGCTGCAATAACAGCTTGGATATCTGGCTTTTCTGTTAAGATATTTTTTGCGTAAAGCCCAAGTTCTTCTTTGGTAGTGGGCTGGCCATTTAATTTAAGTGCTCCTGTTTTGGAAATACTAATTGCAAGTTTAGAGGCTTCAGTTTTGTCACCGCTTGCTGACTTGGGTAAATTCACATTAATACTTGGTTTCATTATCAGGGGAGTCGTAACCATAAAAATGATTAGTACAACTAATATGATATCCACAAATGGAACAATATTAATATCTGCTATTGGTTCATCGTCATCTTGATAACTACTTCCAGCCAAAACTATGCTCCTGTGGACTTATTTTTAGAGTATGAAATACAAATGTTTCCTGCACTACGAACACTTTGTAATAGAGTTTTAACTTTTCTTTGGAAATGGTTGTAAGCAATTACAGCGGGTATTGCCACAATAAGTCCGAAGGCCGTTGCGATTAGTGCTTTTGAAATCCCGATCATTACAGCACTAGCATCACCTTGGTTGGTGGCCATTTCTTTGAAGGCATCCATAATACCAAAAACGGTACCTAATAATCCAATGAATGGGGCATTAGAGCCAACTGTGGCTAAGAAGTTTAAATATTTTTCAAGGAAAGGCTTTTTATTTAAACTATAAGTTTCAAAAATTTCAGGTAAGCCATCAGAACCATGATTTTTAATATGAGCAAGTCCACATGAAATAGCTTCGCCTTCTAAGCTATCTTGGTTTAAGTTTTCAATGTCAGATAAGTTATTGCTAAGTAATGTGCTGCTAATTTTTTTATTAATGTTTTTACTTTGTGCAGAAAGCTTGTTTAAGGTTAGCCATCTTTCAATTATAAAGGCTAAGCTAAAAATACTTAAAACAACAAGAATCCATAATGTGGCATCATGTCCAATTTGGGCAATAGTAAAAAACTTATCTGTTAACATATAAAATCTCCAATGATTAAGGTCTAATTATCGCTATAAGAGAGAGAGAATTCAACTACTTAGTGTAAAGTCTCTGTCAGTTAAATTAGCACGGTGCACTGGAAGTTTAAGTTTATACCTCGCTTTTAGATAATTTCTTAAATTTTGAAGTGCTCATATTTTATAAAGCGCGCAGTTCTCGCCATAGGCGAGCTGTTTGAGCACTTTAGCTCGTATGCACAAAGTGCATGTAAGAGCGATATACATAAGCTTTCAGCTTATAGCGCGTCGTCCCTGTTGGACGATGCGATATTAGTTGAAGTTCCTTAAATATGAGTAATTCAAAATTTAAGGAATTATTTAATGAGATTAGTATTATTTAGTGGGATTGGAATCTGCCATACGTTAGTATGGGTTGGTATGAGTTTAATAACACGAATAGCCATCTATTTTGGCATAATTTTTTTATCTACTTCATGCAGCTTCAGCAAGAAAGATCAATGGTCAGTATTGATTATTGGTGTTGAAAATCTTGGTTTTGAAGACTTATCATGCAATGGGATCATGGATAGTAATCTTATTGGGTTTAAGAAGCTATGCGAGGACGCAGTTTATTTTACCCATGCCTATGCGCCATCAACTTACTCTGCTTCTAATGTGGCTACAATATTAACGGCTCAATATGCCTTTGAGCACAAATTACAGGCAATGGATTCATTTTTATCTGAAGAAAAAGAAACTTTGCCTGAACTAATGATAAATAATGGATTTAAAACCTCATTTATGTCTAGTGGTGGAGGTTTATTTAGAAAAAAGGGTGTCGACCAAGGCTTTGAAGTTTTTGATGATAAATTAAAAGTAGCCAGCAACAAACTTTTCAGAAGTGCTGACCAAGTTAATAAGTTATTTAAGAAGTGGATGAATAAGCAATACAATAAAAAAATATTTAGCTTTCTTTATTACTCTGACCCATTATTCCCAAACTCTGTCACAGTCAGTAATGATAATGTGGAAAGAAGCTTAACTAGAGGAAGCCAAATAGAAGAATTAAGTGAGTCTATTGAGGGTTTAGTATATTACTTAAAGAGTAATAAGCGGTGGGATAGTACTATGGTAATATTTACTGGCTTAAATGGGGTATCAAATAAAGAGAACGTGGCAAAGTTTGACAATTTATTTTCTGAAAATACACATATTCCATTACTGATAAAACCACCAAAAAAAAATAGAGACCTTGGGATTAGTTGGACAATTGATAAAAATGTTACTTTAGTTGATATAGGGATTTTACTAAGGAAGTACTTTAAGTTAAGGCTAAACCCCAGTTTTGCACTAAATGAAGATATAAATTTAGTAGAGAGTTTAGAAAAACCAGTTTCAGATTGGGCGAACGAACGCCCAATAATTAGTGAATCTTCGTGGCTTGGTAAGGGCAAGCAAGTGATTACCAAATATGCTATTCGGTTTGCCAGTATACTCTATTTTCACAAAAGTGAACCTGAGCTATATAATTCTTTAATAGATAGGCAAGAGATAAGTAAAATTGGAGTTGAAAGTTATCAGTATAAAAAAATAAATAAAGTATTAGCTGATATTAACTTTTCTATAAAGAAATCATGGAATAACTACCCAAAAGAAAAGATACTCAGTGATTTTGTTTATCAATTTTGGTTTGATAAGTCAGAAATTGAGCTTTGGCCAGTTGAGTTTTTGATTGAAGAAAGTAAAACGAATAGTTACTTTTATGAGCTTTTAGTAAACTGGTTATTAAGTAATAAAAAGTGGAATCAAATAAATAAGCTACAGAAGTATAAGCCCGACGGGGATCTACAATTTATTCTATCCAAGTATCTAGTCGATTATGATATAAAAGATAAGAAGAGTATTTGTTTCTCGGCCTTTATTAATAAAAATAAGAGTACCTTTCTTAAAAACTGTAAAGATGAGCTTTCTTTAGTCCTTTGGTCTTTTTATAATGAAAAAAATAAAAGTGAAAAAAAGAAAAAGCTAAGGCTGTTTGCAAGGCTATATAACTTTAGAATGTTAAATAAAAAGATTAATATATATAATATTGCAAATGGGTTTTCATGGTTCTATCCAAAAGAAAAGTTTGTTACGAACAGTTGGATTGATAAGTTAAAGTTCTTACCAGAGTATAAATCATTATTTTCGCAAGTTAAAAATTTTAAACATTAATGTGAATGTTACACTCTATTCGTTTTCTGATTTTTTGAGCAATATTGTATAGAAAAATATCTGTCACAGGCTTTAATGAATTAATATCATGCTTTAGAGTTTCAATGATAATATTTTTTGGCTTAAGTATACCAATAATCTCTAAATAATCTTCGATATGTGAATCACTAACATTATTAGTAGGGCCATCAACAAACATAGTTTGAACGCTAATGTTGTCAATTTTTTGAGCTGAAAATAACAGTTTATCGATACTTTGCCTAACTATGGGGGAGTTTAACTTTTTTAGAGTGATATCATCTGAACAATCAATTTTAAAGTAAATTTCATCATAGTATTGAGTAACATTAAGTGACTTTTTAGTATAGAAGTGTGCACCGTTTGTTAATAGGACAATTTTAGTTGAAGATGAAATAGAATTCTTCCACTTGTAAATAGACTCAGAGATTTCGTTAAACTGTGGGTGAAGTGTTGGCTCGCCATTACCAGAAATAAGTATGGTATCAACATTTGTATTAGACAGAACAACATTATTTAATTTTGATGAAAGTGAATCTGTAATTTTTAGTGAAGAATTAAATTTTAAATTTTTAATGGCATTGATTTTTGTTTCAGTTTTTCCTAAAGAACAATATGAGCAATCAAAAGAACACATCTTTGTATCCTCTAGTAAAATATTAACTTCAAAGTAATTCCCATATATGGAGCTACTTTTAAGTTCAGAAACTATAGGGAAGTAATTGGGTGCTAAAATTTGTTTTTTACTTAAATTACTCATCAGTTATCTATCGGATTTTACTATGAAAAACTAAAATTAAACTTAATATATGGGCAAAAGACTTGGGGTGTGCAACTAAGGTTTGGGTTATTTAATGTCTAGAATACCTAGCCAAAAGGGTAGCTCGGAATTATTGGAGACCAAATAATCGGAGATCGACTCTAGGGTAACTTCTTCGGCGCTATCTGAAAAATTAAAAGGGTAAATTTGACTACGCTTTATAAGAACCAACTGATCATTTTTTTTGCAATGAATTTTTGAAATATTAATATCTATATTTTTATTGGTACCAAATAGTTTTGTTGGTAGGGGAGGGAGCTCGTATTTATCATTGGCGTATTCACAGCTAAGGTCAGGTTGAGTGTGAATTATGTTAAGATTTGTGCCTCGCTTAAGAAGTATATGAGGCTGTCCTACTTGTGCCATATAAAGAGTATTTGATTTTTGAATAAGTACAAAAATTTCAAGTCCACTAACTAATTCTTCTTCATTATTTTTTTTAAAAAATGATTGATTTGCCATTAAGATAGATGTTCGTAATGTGTTCTCATAAAAGTCTAAGTGATCTAAGCTGCCGAAGGGGGAAGTGAAGTCACGATCTTTAAGTTTTGAACTATAGAAATTTAATATACTTTCGATATATGGGCTAGAATCAACATTATGTCCCCAGCAAGTTGTAACAATTAAAGATTTATTGTCCTTGTCAAAATGAATCTTTGGATTAGGGTTAGAGAAGTTACTGCTGTAGGATTTGTTTTCAAATTTCAAATATCACCATATTTCTTAAGTTTTCGTTGAGCCTTCTTATAGTATTCATCTGATTTAACATGAAACTTTAAGATTTCATTCCATTTTTCTTTTGCGGCAGGAATATTTCCTAGGCTTTCTTCAAGGTTACCATCAGAATAAATTTTTCGAGCTTTGCCCCTTAGTTTATTTAAGGCCTGGTAGCGGTACTCAGATGCTTTTTCATTATCTGGATATTTTTTCAGAAACTTTTCACAAGAATAAACGGTTTCCTTGCTGTTTCCACTATTATGGTTGCTTTCACAAGAACTCAAAAGGTTTTTCATTTGGCTTTGTAGTGTAGATTGCATTGAAGCAATTTCCCTTTTTGCAAGTTCGCTGTATTTTGATTTATTTGGGTAGTTTCTTGATAAAAATGCATTAAATGATTTAATCGATTTTTTAAGTTGTCCGCCGTTTTTTTGAGATTTAGCTCTTTTAATTATAGCCTCACCTGCATTAATTTGTTTTTGATATGCCAATTTACTTTTTAGTGACTCTTGTTTTTTAGTCTCAATATCATCCCATTTTTGCTGTAGTTGTAAAATAATAGGGTGACCAGGATTAAGGACAATGAGTTGGCTTAAGCAATTATCAAGTTCCATTTTAGATTTATATTGAGAGAAATTGTCCTTACATGATTGAGCTATTTTATTAGCATTTTCTTCAACTTTTTTAGCTTGAAGTTCCCTTTCTCGTCTATTTCTTTGTTCTTCTTCAATTTCTAGGCCTTGTTGGCATAGGTTGGCAAGCTGTTTAGAGTTTTTATAAGCAGGAACAAGCTTATGTAGTCTTTCAAGTTCATTGATACACAGAATGTGATTTTTTTCTGTATAGTAATTTTGTGCAGTATTAAATGAATCACTAATCAGTGTTTGATTTTCATTTGCTTCTACAATCTTTTTCTTAGGTTGTGTTTTTTTAGTTTTTACACTGGCAACTTTTCTTTTTTTAGTTTTTTCTTGATTCATGTAAAAGTAACCACTGCCAATAATTATTAAGGCAATCATTGCGCGCATAATTGACTTCATTGGGTTAGATTTTTTAGTCACTTTTTGGTTTGGTACAAAAAAATCGTCATTTGAAAATTGCTCAACATTTAATGGTTTATTGTATTCAAAGTCATTTGTTTCTTCGATTTCAATATGCTTAATTTTATCTTTGAAAGTTTCATCTTTTAGTTCAATCTTAATTTTTAAAGTTTTAATATCAATGATGTCATCATTATATATTCTAATATGTTCTTTTTTAGGTAGTTTTTTTCCATTCACTGAAGTGCCATTTGCACTACCAAAATCAAAAATATAAAATCCTTCATTAGTTTTTACTAATTCAAAGTGTTTGCGACTAATAAACTTATAAGAAAGCTTTAAAGAACACTTATCATCTCTACCAATAATCCAATTATTACCTTCTAACTCATAAGATTTCTTAACCTTTCCTGTAGATTTAGACATAATGTTTAGGATTACAGATAATTTATTAGTAGCTGTTAATGTATTTTCCTCTTCATCATCAAGTTCAGGCTCTGTATCTTGTTCTTGTGTTAGCTTAAGATCTTGGGCTTGATCCGTTTGAGGGGAAGCAAAGCCATCTAAATTTAACTCAGGGCTATTGTCAGGTAAGCCAAAGTCACCAGTGCCAATACTATTTTGCTCAGCCTCAGCTGGGTTTAAGTTTACATCCTCTTCAAAAACCTCTTCAGCTTTCTCATATATGAATTCAAACTGTGTTATAGAAAACCTTTCCCCGTATGGTACAGTTAGTTCCTCTACCGAATCAGAATTATAGTGTAGTTCACCCAGTTTAGAGAGAAGTTCGATTGTAAGAGTTTCGTCGTCGTTAACAGTAAGCTTCAAATGCTTTCTAGATATACCATTTTTAGTATTTAAAATAATGTCACATTCTTGAGAGCGTCCAACTAAGTATTCTCGTCCAATGCTTAGCTCATGTTCAGAAATAACTGTATTATTCGATAGTATTTTTAAAATCATTAAAAATTACCCTCCAACATACTCTGACAATACTTTTCATTTTCAATAGCTTCTTGATAAATCTTATCATCTTTTCTTTTAATCATGAATGCAACGTTTCTAAATGCAGCTCCACAAGCTTTATACTGCTTTTGGTCCTTATATTTTCTTCCAAGAGTAACATTGTATTGTATTAACTCCTGAGTCTTTTTTTGAGATAATGTTAAATAGCGAGTACAAAGTTTATGGCTCGGGTCAAAGGCCAAGCATCTTTGGAAGTGTAGAGCGCCTCTCTCGTATTGCCCTTTTTTAAAGTCTCTAAAGCCCTTAACATATTGTGATTGAGCATTTACATTCACTTTGGGTTTAACTCCAAGATCTTTTAGAGTGACAGGAGTTGTAGAAATAGCTGTTTTTTGACTAGTGATTTCACGTTGAGCTTTCTCAGATAACCCCTTTTCTTTTGGTTGTAACTTCATGTACCCCATGCCAATTAAAATTAATACAATGAGTATTGAAACAGGGTTTAATCCACCTTTTTTAGATTTTTTCTTTGATGATGAACTAGCTATGCTGTAGTCACTACTTTTATCTTTTTTAAGTATCATTCGAAATGCTGATGCACCGATTTGAATCGTGTCTGTAAAATCAACTTTAGACTCTTTAATGCTTTTTTTATTTTTAAAAACTTTATTATTCTTGCTTAAATTTTTAATATAAAAATTATTATTAGCAAAAACAATTATTGCGTGTTGACGGCTAATTCTATTGTCTTTTGTGAGCGGAACAGTGCAGCTTGGCTCTCTGCCAATAATGCTTTTATTAGAAAGTGGGTAGACCTCTCCCTTGTGTGGGCCAGCCACAACTTGTAGGTATAATAATGAATTTGACTCATTATTCTTGGTCACTCACTCTCCTCTTGTGGAATAAACGAAACAATAAAATATTCTATATCATTTGTTCCATACACTGATTGGGCCATTAAATCGTACTGTGCTCCTGCAATCTCAAGTTGATTATTAATTAATCCAGAAGGATTGATTGTGCACTGGTCTATTAAGTCTTTTAAATTAAGGCGCAATGCTTGATCACCAATTGAGTCAATTTTTTGCCCTAAGCTATCATGGCTAAAGCCTAAGATTTCTCCAGCAACATCATTAAAGGCTGCTACTGAGTGATTATGATGTAAAATTCCAATGGCAGGGAAGCCAATAATTTGAACTAAATTATTGATCTCTGAACTTCGGTCAAAATTCATGACTTGCTGACTCTCATCTGCTTGGCTGCGTGTGAGTGCACTGTTTATATTAGAAATTAATTTCTGAACTAAACTAAAGTTAAACTTTAAATTTATATTGCCCATTGGATTTCGTAACTCTTTGTCCAGTTGTGAGTTTACTTGCGCAATAGGGTACTCAAAGAGCTTATATAAGAAGTAAAATAAAACTCCACCAACTATAAGCGATATAAAAAATATTTGTATATATAGACTTAGTGTTCGACCATCATCAATAGCTATTGATCCCATATCATAGTGAACAAAGGAATATGCTGAAACACTTTGTGAGCCAGTTTCAGAGTTATATGTGCTTACGGGTACAATAGCGCCTATTTCGTTGCTACTGATTTGTTTTATAGCTGTTTTTCCACCGAGTCTTGCTGAATGAAGAAAAGGTATATTGGGGTGTTTTCCTGCTTTAGATGAGGGGGCTATAATGGAGCCATTAGTATCAATAATAAGTGCTTCAATAACACCAGCTTCACTCGTTGCGGAACTTAAATTAATTGCGGAGTATATCCCCTGAGATAATGGTGACTTATTCACCAAAGCAATATTTTTAGCAATTGTTAATGCACGCCTTTGGCTTTCTTTTTCAACACTAGCTTTTAATAAGCTAATAGCAGGAATAGTTGATAGTACTGTAACCATCAATATTAATACTCCAAGGAACATCCCTAAAACCCACTTAAAATCAAGCCATTCAGTGAGTTTGTACACTCCCGGTAGCATTACTGACTCTAGATAATGATCAATTTTTTCTTGTACTGTTAATTGTTTGCTCGCTTGTGGCTGGCTATTTTCATTCTGCGTAGAAGGGTTATATAGAGCCTCTTGGTATTGGTTTTGATCAACAGCCAAATTCCCTTGATTTATAAAGGGCATTTGGGTGGTTTTTCTATTTGTTGAGAGTGTAGAATTATTGTCTTTAATTGTGATTACTATATCATGTAGTGTAATTTTATCTTTTGGTTTTACTTCTTCTTCACGAATTTGTAAGCCATTAATAAAAGTACCATTTCTGGACTTTAAATCCTTAATAAAAACCCTTGTTCCATGGATTGAGATTTCAGCATGTTGTTTGGAGACTTGAGAAGAAACTATTCTAATATCTGTTTTTTCAGAGCGGCCAACAATATAGGTGCCTTCTTGTAAAGGAATTTCTTTTCCAGCTTGTGGGCCATTATGAATTTTAAGAACCAACATAGAGCTTGTCTCCTTTTGAAAGTACAGAAATATTTTTATTGCCGGCAGTGCACTCAATTACTGAAGATGCACCAAAAACAGGAAGTGTTAAGCGGTATGGTTTAACATCTCTTTTTATAGTTTTAATTTCCATTTTTTTACTCAAATAAATTACATCGATACTAAACTTCATGAAGAATGTATGTATAAAGTTGCAGCCTGTAATCATTAATGCTTCGTGGTCTTGTAGTTTTTTTCTAAACATTAAGCCGTTATTTCTTTTAATAAAGCTAGTAGGCTTTTCTAATGAGTTAAAAATAACAGTATCAGTCTTTAAGTTTTTACATAAAAAGGTGTCTGCCATTAGCTACCTCCATTAAAGAATTGGATGACTACAGGAGCAAAAACCATTATAAAAACAGCAGGTAAAATAAACATCATCATTGGCATTAAGATGGCTTGAGAAGCTCTTGCACCAGCCTTTTCAGCTCTTACAAAGCGCTCCAGTCTCATTTGGATAGATTGATCTTTTAAAACTTGAGATATACTTGCACCGGTTTGATCAGCATCAATAATAACTGCACAGAAACTATTAACCTCTGACATATCAACTCGTGTTGACATTTTTCTAAGAGCATCTGCTCTTGAGCTACCTAGTTTAATGTCCTTGAGTACAATTGAAAACTCATTAGCTAATGGAGTGTCATTGGCTTTATCAACGATTCTTTGTATTGCTCCAATAAAATCTAAGCCTGCTTCAGTGGATAAAGCCAAAATATCAATGTAAAATGGAAGCTCAACAATAACTTGCGAGTTGCGTGATTTCTTTTGGCTGAAGCAATAGAAGTGCGGGAAGAACCAGCCAAGTAAGCCAATGATAGCACAAAAAAGATTGCTGAAGCCAAGTTGTAGTGCAAAGTTTAAAATAAACATGAGTGCAGGGGCAGCTATTCCCCATAAGATTTGTAAACCTATAAATTCATCAACATTTAGTTCGCTAGTAAGGCCAGCGGTTAAAATTTTATCTTCAACCTTTTTTCTGTAGCTAATACTTTTGACTTTTTGGGCATAACCAATGGTGAAGTTGTGAACTAAATTTCTTGAGAAGTTAACAATTGGTGACTTAGATTTACTTGGCTCATCACCCGAGGCCCATGCTAGTGCGTCTTCATTAGCTGTATTTTTTAAAATTGTAGAAACAAATAGGTAAACACTAAAACCAATTAAGCCTAAAGATGACAATAATAGTATTTGGCTCATAGTTTACTTGCTCCTTTTTGTTTTATGAGACATAAATAAATATGCTCAATATTATTCTTGCTTCCAAATCACCACGGCGTAGCCAGATCCTTAAAGAATTTGGCTACAAATTTTCAGTAGTTACAGTACAAACATCGGAGATTTTTAATGAAAACCTGAGTCTTAATGATGCTTTATGTGAGATTTCAAAGACCAAAGTACAGGCCTATTTAGATGTTACAGACAAAAGTACTATTCAGAACTCTTTAATTATTGGTTGCGATACAGTTGTCTGTAATAAAGGCCAGGTATTAGGTAAGCCAGCAAATGAGGATGAGGCAAAGCTATTTCTAAAAAAACTCTCTGGTACAGACCATGAAGTTAAGACCTCTGTGAGCTTGTATCATTTAAAAAACCAAGAGTGGTTACACTTTGTAAATACGAGCTCTGTAAAAATGAAATCACTGAGCGAAAAAATAATTTTAGATTATATTGCTACTGGTGAGCCTATGGATAAAGCTGGAGCTTATGCAATACAGGGGCTAGGAGCAGAACTAGTAGATTCTCATAAAGGATCTTGGCATAATATTGTTGGTTTCCCAATTGAAGAGTTTCAAAAACAAATTGACAAAAAAGGTTGGAGACTTGAACTCACTGAAAAATAATTTAGATTCAATTAATGAAATCTTAGAAAGGAATAATTCCATTGCGGAAATTATTGCTGTTTGTAAGAAACAGCCTATAGAAAAAGTCCAAGAAGTTGTTAGTTTAGGTATTAATAATTTAGGAGTTAATTATATTAATGAATTTGAAGACTTTAAAAGCTGTTTAACTTTATCAAGTTTAAAGTGGCATTATATTGGCAGTATACAGTCTAAAAAGTTAAATAAAATAGTTGGTAATTTTGATATTATACATTCCGTGAGTCAGATGAAAACTGTAAGAAAAATTGATAAAATTGCTGGAGATCTTGGCATTATTCAAAAAATATTTTTTCAGTTAAATTTATCAAATGAACCTTCAAAAAGTGGTTTTAATTTGGTTGAGTACCAAGAAGCAATTAGTAGTATTAATGGCTTAAACAATATATTTTTATGTGGCCTGATGACCATGCCTCCATTAGGGGAAGGTGGTAAGTACTTTAAAGAATTATTAAAAATAAAAAAAGAATTTAAAGACAGTGGGCAAAGCTCATTGAACTGTGATATAAAGTATTTATCAATGGGAACCTCTGGTGACTTTGAGGATGCTGTTAAGTGTGGTGCCACACATATTCGCTTGGGCACAGTGTTGATGGGGCAAAGGATTTAAATATGGCTGCTTTAAATAAGTATAAAATAGGCTTTATTGGCTTTGGCAATTTGGCTCAGTCTATTTTGAAGTCATTACTAAATAGCAATACAGTTACTCCACAGCAGGTCGCATTTACTAATCGTTCTGCAGCTAAATCCAGCAAAATTGTTTCAGATTTTGGTATTAGTTATTTCTCTGGAAACGATGAATTGATTGATGATGTAGATATTGTAATTATAGCTGTTAAGCCCCAAGATTTTATGGAAGCTGTAGAGCCCTATGTTGCAAACTTCAGAGAAGATCAAATTGTAATTAGTTTGGCCGCGGGTGTATCTTTTACTACTTTAAAATCAATAATTACCACTTCTACAAGGCTGGTTCGAGTAATGACTAATACAGCGGCATCAGTTTCAGCTGGTGCTGTGGGCTTCTATCACCCAAGAGATGATGAGGCTCTAGATGCTACAATAGATTTACTGTTTAAATCCATTGGTGATGTTTATGCCTTAAAAGATGAGGATGAATTTTCAGCCTTCACTGTTGGGGTGTGTAGCGGAATAGGATTTATATTTGAAATAATGACTTATTGGGCTGAGTGGTTAGAGCAATATGGTATTGATAAAGTGACTGCAGAAAAAATGATTATAGATACCTTTAAAGGGGCAGTAAAATTATCTGAACAAAGTGGTGAATTATCCTTAACCGATTTACAAAGTAAGGTGGTCTCTAAAAAGGGTGTTACTCAGGCTGGTTTGACTTCAATGAATGAAATGGAGCTAGACAGGATTTTCCGTGTAAGCTTTGAAAAAGCTGTGATGAGAGATAAAGAGTTAGAAAAATTTGTTAGCCCGTAGTAAGCGAAGCTTACGTTAGGGCGATATAAAGAGGCTTTTAACTTCTAGTGCTCCGTCCCTATTGGACGGTGCAATGGAAGTTAAAATAATTTCCCGTAGTAAGCGAAGCTTACGTTAGGGCGATATAAAAAAAGTATTATTATTGAGCTTCTTTTTATATTACATAGCCTAAAGTCCAGGTTTTGGTTAGCAGTGATTTAAATATTTAGTCAGAATATCTGATGATGAGTACAATAAATTCCAAGGAAAGGAAGGTAAGAATGAAAATAGCTCCAATAGATATAGCCCACAAAAGTTTTTCAAGAAAAATGATGGGTTTAGACCCTGAAGAAGTCACTGAATTTTTAAGGTTAGTTTCAGAAGAAATGGAAGCCCTAATCAGTGAACGAAATAGTTTAAGGCAAACCGCCAGAGAAAAAGACTTAGCTATTATTGAATATAAAGAGCGTGATGAGTTACTTAAAAATACCATTACTACAGCAACTAAAATGTCGGACAAAATTCGTGTGGATTCTGAGCGTGAATCTAGGCTATTAATTAATGATGCTAATCAAAAGGCAGAAGCAATTGTACGTGATGCTAGAGATTCATTAAAAGTAATTTATCAAGAGATTACAGATCTTAAAAAAATTAGAATGCAATTTGAAAATAACTTAAAAGCATTAGTTGGTTCTCATATGACTATGATTGAACAAGGGCAAAATGTAATGCCAAGTCCAAAAGTTGGCCACGAGACTACTAAGAAAGCTGTTAAAACAAAAACCACTGCAAACCCAGCAGCTGTTCTAACGAGCATGAGTGATGAGTCCAAAATTAAATCAAATATTTCTCAGGCCATATCTAGAGCCACGCAAGTAAATTTAGATATGAAGTAAATATTGTTAAATTAAAAAAAGATAAACCCATTCAAGAAATTGAGTGGGTTTTTTTTACTAAAATATTATATTTTAAGTTAAGTATCAGTTTATAAGATCTAAAGTACACTGAGCATGAATGGTTCCACCCCAATGGTCCTCAACCCAAGACATTATGAAAACTCCACCAAACTCAGTCTCTTCACCAGACATTAAACTTTTATGTGGAACTAAAAAATCAACATCACCAAAAAAACCTTTACCAATACTAGGAAATTTTGCACTGCTTTTATAAACACGAGGTTTATATTTCTGGTAATTATTTACCTTAGTAATTTCAACATCCTGATCGGTCCAAGCCTCTTTAATAAAAAATGTTAGATTTCCACCTTCGATAACATAGTCATTCTCGGCATTAACTGTGATAGTTGAGTTTAAGTTAATAGTGGCTGCTCCAAGATCTGTATAAATATCATTGTTAGAGCACTCAATATTATAAGTAGAGAGCGCGAACACATTAATGGAAATTAGTAAAGAAAGGGCAAAAATAAGTATTTTCATAAATAGCTCCATTTTGTTACTAGGGAATACTATCACTAAACCTAAAAAAGGAAATAGCTGTAAAATGTTTACTTAACTATGCATATAATGAGTAAGAATCTATTTCATGGTTATAGTTGAAACTTCTGATTAAATCTTTTTAAAATTTTTCTTTAGTCTTTGGCTTGAGTATCGCGTCGCGCTTCGCGTATCCGCGCTGTGTTCGCCTGAAAGGTGACAAAGTGCGAAGACGCGATGCTGCCGTAAGCGCACTCAAAGCAAAGGCTAAAGCAAAATTTTAAAAAGATTTAATCAGAGGTTTAAATTATTGTAGGTGTCCAAACATCCACTGACAGGCAATGACGGCACCAATTACGCCGGCTAAGTCTGCTAGTAGTGCTACTGATAAGGCATGTCTCATTTTTTTAATCTGTACAGCGCCAAAGTATACAGCTAGTACATAGAAAGTGGTTTCTGTGCTCCCTTGGATTGTACTTACTAAATAACCAACATAACTATCAGGGCCAATATTGGGATCCTCTATTGTTGCGGCAAGTACACCATAAGCTCCAGAGCCAGATAAGGGTCTTAGTAAGGCCATGGGTAGAGCTTCACCTGGTAAGCCAAAGAGATTGGTGAACTTTGAGAGGTGTTTAACAAAAAACTCTAATGCACCACTAGCTCTAAACATGCCAATACCAACTAAGATAGTAACTAAAAAGGGAATAATTTTAACGGCAATATTAAACCCATTTTTTGCCCCTTCGACCATGGCTTCATAAATAGGGACTTTGTTAACTAGGCCATATAAAAATATTGATATTATTAAAACAGGAATCATAAATGGAGAGGCGCTAGCACCAAAGAATATGAGAAGGGGCACGGCCGATAGTAGACTAATAGCAAATAAATAGTGTGGCCAATTGAGTTTAACTGATGGAGCGTTATTGCTTTTTTTATTTTTTAGCTTAGTAATTAGTTTGGCAATAACAATTGCAGTGAGGGTAGAGCAAAAAGTAGCAAATAGTGTCGTTGGTAAAATTCCGGCAGCATCTATTGAGCCTGCAGATGCTCTTAGTGCGATAACACCAGTAGGCAAAAGCGTAACACTGGATGTGTTAAGTGCTAAAAACAAGATCATTGAGTCGCTGGCGGTTCCCTTATTGGGGTTTATCTCTTCTAGCTCTTGCATCGCTTTAATTCCAAATGGGGTGGCTGCATTTGCTAGGCCCATCATATTTGCCGACATATTCATGATAATAGAACCCATGGCAGGGTGATCTTTAGGGATATCTGGAAAAAGTTTGATTAAAAAGGGTCTTAATAGATAATTTAATTTCTTAAGTAAGCCACCACTTTCTGCCACTTTCATTAGTCCTAAAAAAAAGGCCATTATTCCTATGAGTCCAATTGATAGGGTGACGGCCGCTTTCGAAGAGTCAATCACTGACTGACTAAGGGCAGCCATGGGGCTAATAGCTTCAGGGCTAGCAATAAAATTAAATTGGTGAAAACAAGCAAAGCCAAAGGCTATAAAAACTAACCCAAAGAAAATTTTATTCATAAAGATTTTTCGCGCTTAAATAAATTTTCAATGTCATCCAATATGCGAATAAAGCATGGGAAAAAGACTAGTGTTAATATTGAGCCAATAAATAACCCCCATCCCAGTGAAAGAGCAATAGGAACGATGAAAGGGTCTGAGCCTCCAATTCCCAAAACTGCTTCAACAGTATCACCATAGGCTGTAGGCATTAGGCCACTTACAGTGGTGATTGTAGTTAGAACTATTGGTCTTAGCCTTTTTCCGGCGGCCTCAACAATAGAATCAGAGAGTTGTAGCCCCCTTTTTCGACAAGAGTTCACAAAGTCTGTGAGTACGATGGAGTTATTTACAATTACTCCGGCCAACGCAACAGTTCCCAGTAAAGACATAAATCCAAATGGACGTCCGTGAGCAAGCATGGCTAATAGAGCACCAACAAAGCCTAATGGAATCGAAGTTAATATTAATATTGGTTGTAACAAGCTTCTAAAAGTAACTACTAATAGAGAGAAAATAAAAAAGAATGCAGCAAGAAAGGAAACAAATAATGAGCGCATAGACTCATCAGTGTCTTTATCCATTCCGCCAAAAGAGTATGAGTAGCCAGGGTATTGCTCAACTATTTCAATAACTTTAGGTTTTATTTTAGCCATTGGTAAACGGGCGTTACTAGAGTCTTTTGCTTCTGCAGAAATATTTATAACTCGTTTAAAATTTAAATGCTGAATCATACTTAAAGATTTAGCTTTATCAATCTCAGTTAATGGTTTTATAGGTGTTAAGTTACCACGGCGGTTACCAACTTTAAATTTACTTAAAGCACTTTCAACATTGGAGGA
Organism: uncultured Bdellovibrionales bacterium; assembly: GCA_938001965.1. Lineage (GTDB taxonomy): Bacteria > Bdellovibrionota > Bdellovibrionia > Bdellovibrionales > UBA1609 > JAHDIR01. Next base: position 18,354 of record CALLBC010000117.1, read on the forward strand.
ATCAGTATTAGTATTTTTTAATTTTACTCGAATATTGATCTCTTCATCTAAAGTTCTAATGGAAGAAGCAACCACACCCTCAAAAGAGGCTCTCAAGCTTTGTGAAAGTTGGGCTACAGAAACTCCAGAGGCTGCCATTGGGATTTGTTTAGGTCTTACCAGCCACTCATCTTTACCTTCAATAAATGAGTCTTCAATATTTTTTGATAAACCATCAGCCACAAGTTGTTTTTTGATTTTGCCAATAATTTCAAGTAAGACATCAAAGTTTTCACCTGTGATATCAATGGAGACATCTCGTCCAGTTGGTGGGCCTTGGTTTGGCATTTCCACAGCCACTGTTCGAATTCCTTCAGGCTTAACTAAAACCTTTTCAAGGTCAGCAATAATATCATTAATCGTTCTTCCAGGTTTAAGTTTGGCAGGTAAATTAACTTGTATGCTGGCAAACTGGTTTCCATATTTTGTTAATGGATCTAAATTATCTTTTTGAAATATACCAATAGTAGTTAAATAATCAGTTACATCTTCTTTTGGTAGTTCAGAAATAATTTTTTCTAAGGGTTTAATGAGTTCAGACATCCCATCCAGCGATATTGATGTTGGTCCTTCAATCTTAACAAAAAAGAAATCAACGCCATCAGAACTGAAAAGTTTAAATTTTCCTAAACCGTAAACAAGACCAACTGTGGAGAAAAACACCACTAAACCAGCTACAAGCATTAAGTATCTAAAGCGTAGGCTCCATGCCACATACCTTTTGTATTTCCCAATTAATGGTGTAAACCAATTTTCTTTTTTAGTTTCAACCTTTTTACCTTCACGCACCCAATTAGAAAAATGGGAAGGCATAATCAGGAAAACCTCAAACATGGAGAAGGCGAGGGCAATTATAACCATTAAGGGTATTTGAAAAATAAAGGCACCGAATATACCAGTCATAAATAGCATTGGTGCAAAAGAAGACACAGTTGTTAAGATAGAAGCAGTTACAGGCCCTAAAACTTCAAGACAACCAGTGGTGATAGACTTCATCTTATCACCAGTGCGTTCGTATTGGCTCCATATGTTTTCACTCACAACAATGGCATCATCTACTAGCATTCCGAGCACGATTATGAGTCCTATCAAGCTAATGAGGTTTATGGAGAGTCCGAGCATATAGGCAGCAGCTAATGCTCCTAAAAGGGCAACTGGAACACCCATGGATACAACAAGAGTTACTTGCCAAGGCAAAAATAAAGTTAAAATTAAAACAACTAGTATTAACCCGATGAGCAGGTTACCACCTAATGCCCTTAGTCTTCGTTTTAAGTAAACGGACATGTCCCTTGAAAAATTAATTTCAATGTTTGCGCCAAATCTCTTTTTAAAATCCTCTGCAGTGGCTTTAATATTTTTAACAAGCTTTAATGCATCAGCATTAATTTTTTTTGTTATTCTCATAATTATGGCTTCGGTGCCATTAGCTTTGTAGAGTCTTGTTGGGTCTTCAAGTTGCATTTTAACTGTGGCGATATCTTTGAGTTTAACGCCAATGCCATCTAAGTTAGTATTTAGCTGAGTATTTTGTATTTGCTCGATATTGGCATATTGGCCTTCGGTTCTAACTAATTGCTCATGACCATCAGAAAAGCTAATTTTACCTGCTGGTACAGAAATATTTTGAAGTTTAATTCCTTGAATAACTTGATTAATGGATACGTTATTTCTAGATAGTTTTTTTTCATCTACGCTAACTAAAAACTCTTTCGGGCGATAGCCAAGCTTAGTGACCTTTGAAACTTCATCAATGAGCGCAACCTCATCGGCAAAGTCTTTAGAGATTTTTCTTATTTCAAACTCATTAAATGGTCCAGTAATATTGGCTTCTAAAATTGGTATTAATCCCGACTCTAAAATTCGAACAATTGGTTTTTCAGCATCCTCAGGTAAGTTATCAATTTGGTCGATTGCATTTTGAATGTCAGAGTTGGTTTTTGTAATATCTCTAGCATCAGCATCTAGTTTGATTGCAGTTAAAGCCTGACTTTCAGTGGCTGTTGATCTAACTTCATCAATGCCATCAATTTCTTTTAGTTTTTCTTCAATGTTATTAATTATTAATTTTTCAGCCTGTTCTGGTGATGCTCCAGGTAAGATGGTGCGAACAGTTGTTACATCATACTCAACAATGGGGAAAATATCTCTTCTAATGTTAAGAATACTATAAATACCAACGGCTAATATAAAAATTGTTATTAAGTTTCCAATGATATGTTCACGGGCAAAAAAATCAATAATTCGTTTCATATTATAACCTTGAATCTAAATAAGGCTAATTAAGCACTTATAGTTTACGTTATCCATTATTTAACAATAAATATGGTAGAAATTCTACCATATTTGAATATAATAATTAAAATAACTAAAAGTATATTTATGGAAGAGGGTACGTTGGATTTAAATATTGATATTAACAGTGTTCCAGTTGTGATTTTAGATCTTGAAACATCTGGTAAATACCCTATTGACTCACAAATCTGTGAAATTGCTGCAGTGAAATGGCAAGGTGGGAAAGAAGTAGCTAGCTACCAAACTTTGGTAAAGCCAGATGAAACCATGAGTGATTTTGTAATTAAGATACATAATATAACTAATGAAATGGTGGCCGATGCACCTAAAATATCTGAAGTTTTACCTGAGTTTCGTAAATTTATAGAGGGGAGTATTTGTGTTGCTCACCATGCCCCTTTTGATTTAGGTTTTTTGTCTTATGATTTTGAGGCTTGCAAAATAGATCTGCCAAAAATTCCTGCAATTTGTACTAGTTTGTTGGCGATTGCACGAATTAAAGATTCGCCGAATCATCGTTTACAAACTCTTATGAAGCATTTTGCAATAGACCCAGGTGCTGCTCATAGAGCACTTGATGATGCAAGGTCTTGTGCTGCGGTTCTGTTTAAATGCTTGGAGACGTTCTCTGCAAATGTAACTTTAGCTGAAGTTACAGAAGCTCAAGGTAGTAAATTATTATGGCAGAATTTTTCAATGAACGAGTTAAGAAAAAACAAAGCTCATAAAAACTTAATTGAAGCCGTTGAAAATAAAGTTGAGGTGGACATGGTTTATATGGGGGGCTCTAAGCCAGGGCAGTTTCGTAGGGTGAAGCCAATATCAGTAGTAAGAAATCCGTTGGGTGACTTTTTAGTAGCCAACGATTTAAAATCACCCAAATTAAAACGATATTATATAAGTAAAATTACAAAAGTTAACCTGTAGGATCGAGGTCTTCCTTTTTTATGCCTTTGAGTTCAAGCTTATCATTCACTTGATTAAAGTTGCTTTTTACCAGAGCGCGAATTTCTTCAGCAAGCTCCTCAAGGTGCTCGAACTCATCTCCAGCTCTTAGTTTAAACTTTCGATCTTTACCGCTGGCAATGTCTTTTAAAAAGAGTTCAAAAGCATAGATTGGTCCAGCAGTACGGTGAGATAAAATTCGACCAATAATAAATAAAGTGATCATAAAAATTCCACAGATACAGGCAAATGTAATTAAAAATGGAACAATAAACTTATTCTCAATGGTTGTGGACCTGCCAATAACTAAATCATCTATAGTTACTTTTAAATAGGTGTAAGAAAAAACGCCACATATGGCAGAAAAACCGGCTCCTATAGACATTAATTTTAAGACATATTTAGTTTGAAACCTTGGATTAACCCACATTTGTTTTCGTTCATTTTCATTGGGCCAAAGTTGATTACCTTCTTTTATAAGGTTAACAACAATTAAACCATAACCAACCCACTGTAATGCATCAGCAATGTTAAATGCTGGCGTAGCACTCTCTCTGCTTCCAAGAGTTATAAAATCAACAACTGATCCCCAAGCTATTCTATCGTGTACATTACCAAGAATTCCACCAAGTAAAATTGACATTCCGCACCTTAAGCCAAGAGACTTTTTTGGAAGTAAGTATTGAATAAAGGTGTATATAAAAACTAAAAATGCTCCACCAGTGGATAGTGAAACAACCCTTAGTACCGGAGGAAGATCGGAGAACATTCCAAGCATTGCTCCTGGGTTTCTATGAAGTACAAAACCTAAAGGACCATAAAATTGAAACCCAACAATTGATTCAAGCGCCCATAGTTTTGTTACTCGGTCTAAGCCCCAAACAATAGCGATTAAGCTAATAACCAAAAACCAATTTTTCTTATTCATAGACGTACCTTCTGTCAGATTCATTATAGTTAATAGTTTATCGGGGAAATGGTTTAATAACTGTGTAGGTATTTGGTCTAGTTCTGAGCAGTAAAAATTACAAATTTTTAATAAAAATAAACTATTTAGGTACTAGAGCCCATTTTATTTAAAAACTCACTAAATTTACTGCTTATATATTTCACAAAGTGCTCTGGACAGCTCGCCTACGGCGAGAACTGCGCGCTTTATAAAATATATAAGCAGTAAATTTAGGGAGCTCTTAAATGCGTGGGAATAAGACCTTTCTCAACTCATTTTCACATCTCTTCAAATGAGTTTAAAAGCCATTTCGCAATATTGTGATAGAAAACCTAACTGGACTATAGTACTAAGTGAGAGCCGGGGAGTAAGTTATGAGTCCACTTAATCAAGTTATCAACTATACAAAAAGCCTTAAAATTGAAATCTATATTGCCAGTTTTTATTCGGTTTTAAATAAAATATTTGATCTTGCACCCCCCATTCTTATTGGTGCAGCTGTTGAGGTTGTGGTTAACAAAGAAAACTCATTTTTGGCCAAGTTTGGTTTTGAAGAGCCATTTACACAGTTATTACTCATTGCCTTTGCGACCTTGTTGGTGTGGGGGCTTGAGTCAGTTTTTGAATATTTATTCAGTGTTAAATGGCGTGGTATTGCGCAAAAGCTTCAGCATATACTTAGAAGAGATACTTACAATCATGTTCAAAACTTGGATATGAATTATTTTGAAGATAAAAATTCTGGCCAGCTAATTTCTGTTATCAGTGATGATGTCAATCAGTTAGAGCGCTTTTTAAATGATGGTTTTAATTCTATTTTACAGGTGATCACCACGGTTGTGATTGTTGGTTTTATATTCTTTTACTCAGCTCCTTCAGTGGCCATATTCTCTTTTTTACCTATTCCTATAATTTTATTTGGTTCCTTTTTGTACCAAAAAAAATTACAACCGCTTTACTCAGAAGTTAGGGGGAGAGTGGGTTTGCTAAATGAAGCTTTAGTTAATAACTTTAGAGGGATAGCCACAATAAAAAGTTATACAGCTGAAGATTTTGAAAGCAAAAAGTTAGATGAGCTATCATTGAGTTACTGCGAGTCTAATGAAAAGGCTATTAAAGTGTCTTCTGCATTTGGTCCCTTAATAAGAATGGCTGTGGTTATGGGGTTTATTGCAACACTATTATTAGGCGGTAAGTTAACTATCGCTGGTAGTTTATCAGTGGGTGTTTATAGTGTATTGGTTTTTATGACACAAAGGCTTTTGTGGCCTTTAACACGTCTGGGAGCTACCTTTGATATGTATCAAAGGTCAATGGCTTCAGCCAGTCGTATTTTTAACTTGCTCGATACTCCTATAAAATTAATAGAAGGCACTAAAGAGTTACCACCTGCTGCAAAAGGAATTGTTGAGTTTAAAAATGTGGACTTTTCTTATAGTGAAGATGCAAAAATTCTTAAAGATGTATCTTTTAAAATTAATGCTGGTGAGATGTTTGCTATAGTTGGATCAACAGGTTCTGGTAAGAGTACTATTGTGAAATTACTAAATCGTTTTTATGATATTAATAAAGGTGAAATAAGTATTGATGGTATAAATATTAAAGACTTAAAATTTAAAAGCTTACGAGAGAAAATGTCATTAGTAAGCCAAGAGCAATACTTATTTTATGGATCCGTGGAAAGTAATGTTGCCTATGGGCAAGATGATTACAAAAAAGAAGATTTAGAACGGTCCGCAGAAAACTCCGAAGCCAAAGATTTCATTAATTCAATGCCACAAACTTGGGATACTAAAATTGGTGAAAGAGGGCAAAAGTTATCTGGTGGGCAACAACAAAGATTAACTATAGCTCGAGCACTTATGAAAGACGCTCCTATCCTAATTTTAGATGAAGCCACAAGCTCTGTTGACAATGAAACAGAGGCCGCCATACAGCGCTCATTGGATAAAGTTTCCAAAAAGAAAACAACAATTGTTATTGCTCATAGATTATCGACTATCGTTAACGCCGATAAAATTATAGTTTTAGATCACGGAAAAGTGGTTGAGCAAGGCACCCATGATGAGCTTGTGCAAAAAGACGGAATGTACTCTAAACTGTGGAAAGTGCAAACGGGTTTGTAAGTAGTAATAACAACCTATAGTCTAGTATTTTTGCATAGGCTTTTTACCTTTATCTTAATAATCAATAATGTAGTCCATGTTTAAGTCTAGTTTTTGTTTTCAAAATCTATATGGTTAAAACTAACTACAATCTAAATAAAATTCATTTTAGAATGTGAACTATGAAAAAATTTATATATTTACCAGTAGTTCTGTTTCTTTTAATTTCTTGTGTATCTCCCAGTAAAGATGGGGAGCGTAGACCATCTTCCGTAGAGGGTAATGTACAAATCCCCGAAGGCTTTAATCATGCCGAAGAAGATATATTTTGGCATCTAAGTGAGGGGGCTGATGTATACCCTTATGCTTGGGCTAAAAACTTAACTAACTTAAATAATGATGGCTCTGAATATTTAAAAAATATGGATAAAAAATATAATATGATTAGTGACTATAGTGTCACTGATAAAACAACAAATTATTTAGTTCCATATATTGGTATTTCTGTGGCCTGGAGTGGTCGACGAGATTTATCTGCGAATATTCGTAAGAGCGATAATAATTTAGATAAGGTGATGTCACACATTAATGTTAATGGTGAAAAAAGCATTGCCATGATGGGAACTAACTGCTCTTTATGCCACACAAATGTCGTTAAATATAATGGCAAAAACAGATTAATTGAAGGTGGTGGAGCTATTTTTAACCCTCGTGCCATGTTTAAAGATATGGCGGCTTCAACGATTCAAACCATGATTGACCCCATTGAACTATCAAAATTTTTGATGAAGTTTAATTACGATAAAGACTCAGCTGAAAAAGAGGCTTGCAAATTTGTTGCAGACATAAGGTTTAATGTAAAAAGAATAGCAAAAAAGAAAGCAAAAAAGTTTGATTATTTTCCTAAGGAAGAATGTGAGAAGAATATAAATATTTATAGACAAGCAAGTAATGAAACAGATGGGAAAATTGACGGACTGGTAAATAGATTTCGTACAAATTTTATGAAAACCAAGGTCTCTAAAATAGTAGAAGAGAAAGCTGCAAAGACAAAAACTGCAATTCAAGAAGCTCTAGGAGCAACAGACCCTAAGACAAAACGAGACCGTGAAATATTAAGGTATCATCTAGAAGAACTGTTACTGTTAACCGTTTTACGAAATGGCAGTCAAAAAGGCTCTCGTAGTGATTTAAACGATGAATTAAAATCTCGTATGAACTGGTTTTCAAAGTTGGCTTTAAGTTGGCCAAAAGCTAAAGAGGCTCATGCTGGTTATGCAAGAACTGATGCTTTTGGGCGTATCGGTAATACCGTAGCTAGGATGTATGATCCAGTGCCATTAACCGCCAACGTATCATTGCCGTCCATTTGGGGTGTTAAATATAGAGATTTATTTCACTACAATGCAAACACCAATTCAGTGCTTATGCGTAATATTGGTCAATCTTTTGGTTTAGGTGCAGTTTTAATTAAAGACTATGCAAAAGATGAATTAAGGCCTGCAACACCAGAGGGCTTTAAAAAGGGGGCTTATCGCGCCACCACTAATATTCCAGGCTTAATTGAGTTGGAAAACCTAATGTATAAAATAAAAGTTCCTCAGTGGACTAAAATTATGGGCGATGACATTGATAAAATGAAAGTTATTCCTGGGTGCAAAGTGTACTTAAAGTACTGTGTTGATTGTCATAGTAGTAATGGGAGAGTGGGGCCAACTGAAGAGCTGATAAAATATAAAACTTTTCCATTAAACACCATTGGCATGCGCACCGATCCTAACCAAGCTGTGATGCAAGCAAAACTTATAAAAAATAAACATTCACCACTTAAGTCACTAAGACAGGGGATCCCACTTAAAGATGCACTCTTCACATTTACTCAAAGTGTAAGAGATCAGTATTTACATGATAATCCACAGGCCCGCGACCCTCAAAGACCAGATCGACTATTAGCTATGAGAAGTTCTCGTGACTTGCGTGGTAAAGAAGAGTTTAGAGACCCTTACCTAGGAGAGGTTAAAGCTGAAATGAGCTATATGAATTTCCTTGATCGTAATGGCAGGCCAATGGAAGGCAAAGGTATCGGGACGGGGTATGCTGCCAGGCATTTAGCCGGTGTTTGGTCATCTCCTCCATTTTTACATAATGGTTCTGTGGCCAGTATTATGGAGCTACTCACTCACCCAAGTTTAAGAAAAAAACAGTTTGATGTGGCTACAGTTGACTATGACCCAAGAACATTAGGTTATAGATCAAGGTACTCAAGTGCTAACTTAGCAAAAAGGTGTAAAACCCATGAAGATGAGTGCTTCACTGCTGAAGATGAGTCACACCATAAGTATTTTTATGGTGAGCTTGATAAATACATGAAAGGTAAAAGAAGAACTCTACCGGGTGTGGCTGAAGCTACAGGTGATGGTAATAGTAACTTCGGCCACTATAAACAAAGATGGAATGAAATGACTCCAGAAGATAAGGCCAATTTAATTGAATTTTTAAAGGTTCTTAAGCCTGTTCCAGAATATGCTTGGGAGTCTGAAGACAACTATTACCATTTAGAAAAAAAACCAATGGAAAACGCTTATACCTGTAAGCCTGGAAGTAGAATTTATAAAAGCCTATAAGGCGCCGGAGATAAGATGAAATTAGTACTAATAATAGCAATGAGTTTATTAATGTTTAGTTGCACTAACCCAAAACAATCACGTTACCCAGCACAAGCAGGTTCGCAAGCTGAAGATTATGGTAAGGTCAAAGTTCCTAGGCAGGTTAAAAAAAACCATTATGGATCTAATTTTTTTGATGATTATGAACAGGCTGATGAGGGAAAAAATGTTGCAAAAATCATAGGTAAGTTGGCCATATCTCAAGCTCGAGAAGCAGCCCCACCAATTGGTAGTGAGAGCTTTAAAAGCTTTATAGGAAGAACTATTAAAGATGAAGCCAAAGCATTTTTAGGTCCGCTTAAATATAAGAAAATGGAAGGTAAAGTCGATGATGGTAGGAACGAGCTTTATAAAACTTTGAAACTTTTAGATTGGATGCGCGGTAACCCTTTAGAGTTATTTAGACAACTAAGAGAAAGCCCTGACTTCGAAGGAAAATCAACAGATGAATTTAATCATCACTTTGTAACGGGGCCATTGCCAGGTGTAAAAAAATACTATGAAGATGGTGAGCTTTTGCCAAGTGGAGAGAGAATGCTAACAACGAAGGAAAACCCTCGTACAGTATTTATTGTTCACAATGATGACGTAAGAGAGGCATTAAATACAGCTAAAATGGGTGAAGGTTCTGCTAACCCAGAAGATAAAGTATTTTCAGTGGCATTTTATAACCCTAAAATGGACATGGCTGTGGGTTCAGAATTCATGCTAGCTAAAGAGTTTGGTTTTACTCGCCAAGAAAAAATGGAAATGAGAAAAATAATGCGAAGAGAGGATATGGACTATATAAGAAGTCAGGCCACTCGACTTGCTAAACGAGCTATTAGACAAAGTAATGTTGAAGGGCGAATTGAAATTGTGAATGCCGTAGCTAGACGTGTGCCCGTTGAAATGACGAGACTCTATTTTGGTTATAAGGCTGACACAAGAAGTATAATGAGATGGTCCAGAGCTATGCAAAGAAGCTTTTTCCATAACCCAACTAATAAACCTTCACATGAAAGAAGAGCTAAGAAAGCTGGAGAAGAAATGCGAGAGCATTTGCGTGGAATGCTTGTTAAGCATTTGAAAACGGGGAACCATATTGGTGAAAATACTATTTTTCATCGCTTAGTGAATCACCCTATACCTGAATCACTGTCAAGACATATAAGTAGTTTGGAGTATGATACTACGACCGATAAAAGAAACAGAGCCTGTGTAGGTGCTAATAATATTTATAATGTAAGCACAGAAAAGTGCATATGGTATGAGCGAATAGTGGCTAATGTTATGGGTACACTGGTTGGTGGTATTGAGACCACACAAGCGGCCATAGTTAATACCGTGGACTTCTTTTTAGATAACCCAAATCTTATGCCATTAGCTGTTACTGCGGCTCAATCTCATGAAAGCAACCCAGATAGAATGGCTGCTTTTGTTTGGGAGGCGTTAAGGTTTAGACCTATTAACCCAATTGTTATGCGTTATGTGCAAAAAGATTATACGTTTACAAAAAGTGGAAGACAGGTAAAAAAAGGCGATGTGGCCATGATTTCAAATTTGTCGGCCATGCATGATGATTCAGGTGATAACCCAGCAATTTATAAACCAGATAATTTTATTGTTGGCAGGGGATCAGTGAATGCAAATAATAGACATACAAGGCAGAGGCCTGGAGCAGCAAATGGGGCCCGTGGAAATGAAACACGAGATGATGCCTATTATTTTCACTTAGGTAATGGTAGCCATAAATGTTTAGGGGATTATGTGGCGCAAGCTTTAGTGCCAGCAGTGGTAGCTGAAATTTTAAAAATGCCTAATTTAGATAGACTTGATCACAATAGCTTAGCTGAAACTAAATATCCAAATGCTAAAATGCAACATGGGTTTATTGATTTCCATGATAATATTGGTGCGCTAGAAAATGATGAAGATCAAGATGTTTCTACTGGATTTCCAGAGTCTTTAGTTTTACAAACTGACAAGTTATCTCAGAATGATCTTGCAATAAACCAAAGAGAAATTCATGGTGCAACCATTGCCGATCCAAGGTTTATTTTTGAAGATTTCTTGATGGATTATGATAAAAATGACTTTAGAACATGCTTAAGCGACGTAGACAGAATTGATGAAGCAGCAGAGGTACTAAAAGAAGAGCTTAAGAATGACCCTGAAGGAGCCGTTGCAAGTTTAGCTGCAAAAGATAAGGTTTGGGTCGACGGATTTTATAATAGAACAACATCTAGTGCAGCTACAGATTTATTTTATTGTCGTTTGCCAAGAACTTTTAGAGCTTGTATTCAAAAAGGCCCTAAAGGTGTTAGGAAAAAACTATTCCATATTAAAGAAAACTACTTAACTAGATATGAGGCTTGTAAAGGAAAGCTTACTCCAAGAGAACAGTACTTTTACAAAACAGAAATCTTAAGTATATTGCCTAAAACTTGGTATGACAAATATGTTCGTCCTCAGTGGTATGCAAGAAATGGTGTTAATAAATACGGAAGAACACCATTAGCAATAAGTAATGTACCTCGTGTACATAACTCCATGTTTAAAAAATTAGGTAGAAGTCCATCTCTGCATAAACATGAGCCTTGGGAAAAAGAAATAAAGTTTTATGATCGTGCTAACTATCGTCAAACTTATATGAACCCATTTACTTTAATAGCTTATCCTAAAAGTGATGTTACTGGTGGAAACAATCTAAACTTCTACACAAGAGTGGATCTAGATTTTAGAAAGTGTAATAGTAAAACAGCTACAAAAATGGTTAAAAAGGAAGTTAAGTCTGCTAAAGTGAAATTTAAAATACCATTTCTAGGGTTTGGAGTTGGAAAAAAAGAGATAAGCAATGGAGAAGAAGACATTGCTAAGGGCCAAGGCCGATTTAAAGCTTATGAAGCTTGTATAAAAGAGAAATATGCAATGCCAGACTATATTTATAATCACTATAAAAGAACATACATGGGCTTGTAGGAAGGTTTAATGATTAAGCATGTAATTACAGTTTCTATGGCCATTTTATTTTTATCATGTGCCAGTTCAAATAATAAAAACAGAAAAGTTTCTTCTGAGAAATCTGTTGGTTATTATACCTCATCTTTGTTGGATATTACTGCTCACGAGGGTGAGCTAACTTTATTTGGTATTAAGTGGAACGATTTGCTTAATCAAGAGCTTTACCCGGCAGAGGTGTTTAAAAATCCACGTGAAAGTCTAGTCATTAAAAAATTGCCAACCCCAGAGCAAGTTTATAATAACTATGAAGATTTAGTAAAACTGATTGAGCGTAACCTAACTTTTAGAGCAAAGGCAGTAAGCTTCTTAGATGACCTCAATAAGCATAGAATAATTAAAAAACGTGAAATGGCAGTATGTGTGAAAAAAAGCACAAGCAGAAAAGAGAAAAAAGCTTGTAAAGATAAAAAAATTGTAATGAGCCCAGCTCAAACCACGGCCTTAACAAATGGGGCTAAAGAATTTTTACTATTAAGGTACTTAAACACCTATGTAACTAAGCTATATATGTCAAAAGCTAAAGTTATTTTAGAAACTCAAATTAGACATTTGGGAGAGGTTAATTTAAATGATCGAGAGCTAGTTGAAGTTTTTATCAGCCTTGCAGCAGCTCTGACTCTTTATGACAATTATGTGCTCATGGTTGAACAGTTTGAACGTGATTTTGAGATTAACCGTATTTTTAAGGCTGGAATCGATACTTTAGGAATTCCAAGTGATGTTATCGAAAGAATCTCTAAGAATTCTAGAAAAATTAAATACCGCGTAGACATTAATAGAGTGGTGGAATGGCTAGAAAGAGAAAATTTTCAATTAAAACCTAACGAGTATAATGAGTTAGATAAGGCTTATAATTACTTATTAACTTATATAAACTCAACAGCTGGATATAAAATATTTAAACGTTCCTATTTAGTAAATATGTGGGAAGTTATTTATAGAAGAGTATGGCAAGGAGTTGTTATTGCTGGTATTCAGCGAGCCGTTGGTGCTGAACGTAATGTGGCTAATGAACTCAGTGAAGCCTTTGGTAACACAGTTGGTTTAATTGAATCAAGAAAAGGCTATATGTATTTAGGTCATAATGGGAAAGTGAGTAAGAAAATAAAAAAAGTAGGTTTTCGTAAAGTGAGCTTACAAAAAAGAAAAGATTATCATTTAAAAATAAGAGAAATGTTAAAACCAGGAGATGTTCTTTTAGAAAAAACTCCGTTTAGATTAACGGATAAGTTTATTCCAGGGCATTGGGGGCATGTGGCTGTATGGACAGGCACAATCACAGATTTAAAAGAAGCGAAGCTATGGGACTTGGTTCAAGATACGCGTGAGTGGCTGAGCTTAAGAAAGGATCAGAAAGCCTATATTATGGAGTCATTAAAAGATAACCCTGAAGACCCAATTAAAGATAGAGCTATCTTAGAGGCTTTAAGGCCAGGGGTTCAGTTAAATGACCTTTACCATTTTTTAAATGTTGATGACGTTGCCATTTTGAGACCAAAGCTTGAAGGTAAAACTGATTTGGAGCGTAGGTCTGAGATGGCTGAGATAATAGCTAATGGCTTTACTCATGTTTTAAAAGATTATGATTTTAACTTTGATGTGAGAGATACAAATAAAATTGTTTGTTCAGAGCTTGCTTGGCATACCTATACAAACTGCCACTTTAAAACCCAAGTGATAGCCTCACGAGCTTCAATAAACCCTGATGATGTTGCTGATGCAGTGTTTGGTGATGTAAATGGCAAATCATGCTTTTCAACATCATATATTGTTCATGATGGAGAAGAGGTTGACCCTAAAGAATACAATTTAGATGAAGCTTTAAAGTCATTAAATCTGAAGAGCTCACTGAATTAGTTGGGTTAATTAATAATTCTTGAGATCCACATCAGTCCTAATTTAAAATTAACCCCGGTGGCTTCAAAGTCAGATGAGCAATGAATATGGGAGCGATCCCATATCACTGTGTCTTTGATCTTCCATTCAAAGGGGTGCTCAATAGTAAATCCTCGCATTTGTTTTTCCCTATCAGGGCAGCACTTCCAATATTTTTTATAGGTTTCAGGAGATAAAGAAGTTGAAAAGTCTAAGAGCTCCACAAACTTTTGCGCTTTAAGATCTTCTTTGATATTGGGGAAAGAGCTAGAATGGTAACACTTTTGTTTTAAAATTACGGTGTGTGTTTTTTTATCATCAGGCTTATTGATTAAAGGAATAATTCCTTGTTTATAAATGAGCTCTTCTGAATCATAGCCAGAGTCAGTATGTATTCCGTAAGGCTTTTTATTAGCATGAAAGGCAACATCAAACTCAATATTTAAATCATTATTTTTATTAATGAGTGGAGAAAACTTTTTGTTAAGAAAATCACAGATCTGCTTTTTTAGTTCACCCACGGGATGGCCAGTGAGGTCATTATCAGTGGCAGTGGCATCTTGCAAGCGAGTACTAGTAACACTTTTATTAGAAAAGCATTGCTCAGACCACTGAGTCATAGTTTGAATCTCTTGAGTACTAAAAAAGTCATTTAACTTAATTACAGGCCCTTCATAAGATTTAATTTTTTCAATAAGCTCAGCACTTTTAATCATATAAGCTATATAAAAGCAAAAAACACTTATTACAACAAATTAGCCCCTAGTAAACGAAGTTTGCATCAGTTCAAATAAAATCCAGCCATCTTAACTTTCCCCATAATTATTTATGCCTAAAACGAGTTCGGAGCGGAGGGCGAAGCCCGAGCACCGTATGTCTGAGGCTTTAGGCATAAATAATTATGGGGAAAGTTAAGACGGCGGGTCTCCAGGCATAAACTTGTTGCAAGCAGAGAGCGAAGCCTGAGCACCGTATGTCTGAGGCTTTAGGCAAATATAAATATGGAAGGAGTTAAGAAGGCGGGTTCTTAGCCTCAGCTTCATTGCAAGCAACGAGTTGGGAGCGGAGGGCAAGCCCGAGCACCGTATGTTTGAGGCTTTAGGCGCAAACCCTGTTGCGGCCCTCTGCTTTAGCTTTATATAGGGCTTTATCAGCGATATTAATAAGTTCCGCTTTATCCATGGTATCTGTTGGGGCTGTGGCAACACCACAGCTAATTGTGATGGTGGAGTTTTTACCATCTTCTCCAATAAAGGGTATGGCTTCAAAGGAGGCTCTAATGTTTTCAGCAAGTCTCAAAGCTTCTTCTTTATTGGCAAAGGGAAGGACCACGCCAAACTCTTCACCACCATATCGTGAAACAGTGCATGGAATATTCATGAGTCCATCTTTGATTCGCGCTGCAATATTTTGTAATAGTTTGTCACCAGCAGGATGCCCGTGCGTATCGTTGTATTTTTTAAAGTGATCCACATCAATCATTAATAAAGAAACTGGGGAGGATTCATTACAAAGAGCAAGCTCTTTGCTTAAACTCTCTTGGAAGAACCTGTGATTTGTTAAAAGCGTTACAGGGTCAGTAATAGATAAATGCTTGTAGCGCTCTTTTTCGAGCATGAGTTCTCTAGTTTGTAAAACTTCTTTAATTTGGATTTTTAATATTTCATTATCCCAAGGCTTCATAAAAAATTTATGAATAATTTGATCATTGATAGAGTCTGATAAATGTTGAATCTCAATTTGTCCTGACAAAATAATTCGATAGGAGGTAGGAGCTTTAAGTTTTACTGTGTTTAAAAAATCAAGGCCATTGATTGGGCCCATTTTAAAATCACTTATAATAATAGGAATTTCTTTTTTATAATCAGAAATAAATTTTAACGCTTTTTTAGGGTCTGTAAAAGGCATTACCCTGAATTCATGGCGGAATAATCTATGTAAAGAGTCTAAAACTTCGCTTTCGTCATCAACACACACTAATAATGGTAAATCGGCTACTTTCATAAATAAATTATATATAGGGTAGTTTTTGGATTCAAGTTGTCTTTTTAAGTAATTTTGCTAACATTAATAGTCTATGAAATATTTAATATGTATTAGTATACTTCTTTTTTCGACTCATTTATTAGGTAAAGAGACCTCGATAAAGGTCCTGCAAAGCCAAATTGATAAAAGAATCAAGAAAAGTAAAGTGAAAGCTAGTGATCTTGGCTTGCATATCATGGCTTCTAAAAATGGCAAATCTGAAGTTGTATTTGCATTAAACTCGGATAAAAAGTTTATACCAGCCTCATTAACAAAAGTACCAACAGCCCTTGCTGCTTATAACTATCTTGGTGGGCAGCATAAGTTTACCACAAGCCTAGAAAGTGAAGGGGCAGTTATAAAGGGGAGTTTGCAAGGTAACTTATATTTAGTTGGTGGCGGTGATCCCACTTTTACCTCTGAGTCCATGTGGTCTTTAGTTAATGAATTTAAAAGAGAAAATATCCACACCATTGAACGAGATATTATTGTTGATGACACCTATTTTGACTTTATTAGATATGACAAGTTCAGAGACCCAGTAAGGAAGGATAGGGCTTATGATGCTCCTATCGGTGCCATGTCATTCAATTGGAACTCAGTGAACATATTTATTAGGCCCACAACAGTTGGTCGTGAGGCCCAAGTTAGACCTGACCCAATTAGTAGTTACTTTAAGGTGATTAATAAAACCAAGACAGTGAAGGGAAGCCGACATAAATTAAAGGTGAGTAGAATAGCATCGGATATTCCAGGTGATTTTCCATTTGAAACCATAATAGTCAGTGGAACTATTGGTGAGCGAGCTAAGGAGTATGTTAGTTATAAAAGCATTACTCGTCCTGATTTGTGGTCTGGTTATAACTTAAAGCAGTTTTTGGAAGAAAGAGGTATAAAAGTTTTAGGAAAAGTAAAAACTGGAAAAAGACCACAAAGAACCACTGTTAGAGCTTCATTTGTGAGTGCAACATTGTATAGTTCAATTAAAAGTATGAATAAATTTTCTAATAATTTTGTTGCTGAAATGTTAATTAAAAATATTGCTGCAAAATATAAACAGCCAGCTTCAATGGACTATGGTTTAAGTAAGGTTAATAGTTTCTTACAAAAAAATGGCTTTAAAAAAGAAAATTATAACTACGAGAACGCCTCTGGTTTAACGAGAAAAAATTTATTTAGGCCAGTGGACTTTACGAATATGCTAATGCAATCGAAAAAAGATAATTTTACTTTTCCAGAATTTCTAACTACGCTTCCAATATCAGCCACTGATGGAACATTAAAAACTAGAATGACAAAGCTTAAGTCAGCGCAAAAAGTAAGGGCCAAGACGGGAATGTTAAACGGTGTAGTAGGGTTAGCAGGTTTTTTACACAATAAAGACACGACTTACACTTTCACATTCATATTTAACGGTCAGCCTAACAAATTGAAAAATGCTCGTGATCTTTTTGATTACATTAGTGCTGAGTTATCTAAGTAAATCAATCAATGTAATTATTTACGAGTTTAAAGTTATTATTTTGTTCATTGTTGAATATGGGCTCTAGTATAAAGCCTGAATCTTCTAAGGAGTTGATGCGGTCAATACTTTGTAAGATACGTTTATTATTTTTAATATTAACAGTTACAATTAAGTCTAGGCTTAATTGTATGAGCTGGCGTATGGCTCTCAGGCTCCATTGAGGGGCGCCCATTTGGATAAGCATTTCTAAACGCAAAAGTGCTTGTTTTGGGTGATTTGCATGTAAAGAGCATAGACCTCCTTCATGACCAGTAGATAGTGCCATCAGGTAATCTTTTGCTTCACCGCCCCTTATTTCACCCACAATTATTCTATTGGGCCGCATTCGTAAGCTTTGCTTGAGTAAATCTGCTTGGGAATAACATGTTAAATCAGTAGAATGCTCAGCTCTTGTTAATAGTTTTGTGCTTGAAAAATTTGGGCAAATGAGTTCGTCAGTGTCTTCAATGATCACGCAACGGTCCAGTTCTGAAATAGACTGTAAGCAGCAGTTTAAAATAGTAGTTTTCCCTGACCCTGTAGGGCCCACAATCAATATATTTTTATGATTGTTTATTTGTTCTTTTAAAAAATTTATTTGTTCACTTTTAGCCCAGCCTGAGTCGAGTAGGTTTTCAAAATTCCATTTGTTATGTGAATGCCTTCTCAAGGTTATGCAGGCTGGGTTTGAAATTGGTCGGGTAACAATATGTACTCTAAACCCTCTCCAGTTTGTATTGAGGTGGGGAGTATGTAGATTCACTTGTGATTGTGTTTCTAGATTGAGTTTATGTATAAAATTATCAAATGTTTTATGACTATAAAAAGAATCAGTGTGTTTTATAAATTGACCAGACTCTTCATAAACTATGTTTTTGGGACCATTGATAATAATTTCACTAATATTGGTATTGTCTAAAATTGTATGTAGGGGGCCGTAGTTAAAAAATTCATTGATTATTCTTTTTTGTACTTCAAGGGGTTCATTTTCAAAATTGTTTTTTAAAAAAATTTCTAAATCACTTTGCGATGAATCAGAGTTGTGTTTATTGATTATATTCTCAGCTTCTTTGTAAAAATAATTTTGTAACATAATTTTTATTCATCTCCACTAAGCAAGGTTGGGGTAACAATGAGCGCCATTTTTGTATGTAACTTATTGTTTGAATTACTTGTTAAAATTTTATTGAGGAGGGGAATATGACTAAATGGCATAGGGCCTTTATTACCATTTCTAGAGACAGAGCTTTCTAAACCGCTCACAATGATAGGGGTTTTGTTTTTTGTATTTACATAAGTTAAAAGAGTTTTTGATTTAATGGCTGGTAATTGACCATCTCCGCTGCTATCAAGGTGCGAAATATCATACTGAAGCTTAAGTTTTACTTTTTCATCTGAGAGTAAGTTTGGTGTGAATTTAAATGTAAGTCCATAATCTTTCCATACAACACTACTATTAATGTATCCTGATGTTCTAACAGGAAATTGTCCACCCTCACTAAACTGGCATTCACGGTTTATTTCACAAATTAGTTGAGTTTGATAAACTATATTAACATGGCCATTGTCAGAGGATTGATTAAGTAGAGCATCAAATGAAGAGTTATCAGCAAAGCTTTTTAAGACTTTAGCTTGGAAAGCTCCTGACCATGATAAGCCAAAATTTGTACTATTTGATTTACTAAGTTCAATAAAATTTAAATTTAAACGGATTTGTTTACTTAAGTGCTCCAGGTTATGTTCCTTAATTCTAAAACCCATGAGCTTAAAGATATGGTCAAAGTCTTCTGTGGACGAATTTTTGAGTCTATAAATTGTTGGATGTGGAATTAATTTAAGTTGAGGCATAAACTGTGAATATGTAAATAGTAAGGGGTTTAATTTTTTAAGAGCTAATTCCTGTACATCTTTGTCAATTTTAGCATTCATTAAAAAATAAACCTGATATTTTTGGGCCACTTGATAAATTTTTTCCCAATCTTTAAATCGATACAAGTTACCATTAATTGCTGGGGTGTTCTCCACAAAGTCTATGTCTAAACCTTTTAGGGATTTAAGTAACTTTTTATACATAAGGTAAATTTTATGTTTTTTCTTATTTATGATTTGAATTTTATAATTTTTGTTTAAAGTTTTTATTTCAGATAAGCCTTCACTTTGACCTTGAATTTTAATTTTGCTTCCTAGATCTGACCACTTAATATATTTACTGCCACTAATACTGACCTTGTGTTTGCTATTGATTGGAAGTAGCAGTGATTCTCCAATCTTTATTATATGTTTTTTAGCTAGTAGTGGCGGTGAAAAAAATAGTGTAATGAGTATAGATAAAATTAATTGTTTCATATTTGTGACTACTGCAAACTATATGAAATGAATCAGCATTTAAATAGGCTGAGTTCGAATAGGGATATGCAGGAATCGGATTAATAATTCGAATTAAAATCGAATTAAAAAAAATAAAACAACTAAGCCAATTAACCCTAAACCAATGTTTTTCTTTGAGAAATAATCTACAGGCTCTTCGATAATGGGTTCTTCATCAGGAATATCGTCAACAATATCATTATCGCTGATAGTGTCCTTATACTGGGTTACTTTAGGTTCAGCCACCTTTGGTTTATTATCAGTAGGAGATAAAACTTTTAAGCTTGAAATAGCTTTCATGAAATCATTCACATAAACTGTGTAATAATCTTTGTGTGATGTGAACGTTACTAATACAGAGATCTTTTTTTTAATTGTGGCTAAATAGCGTGTATAAAAATCAGGTGCTTCACTGTTATAAGATAAGCCATCCACCCAGGTTTGATTATTAATATTAGTTTTTTTGACCTGTAATTTTTTAGCTTTAAAATGTTTATTTCCCTGGATAGTGATTCCAGGTTTACCACTGATCTCTTTAATATATATGTCTAGAGAGTCTTGAGGGCCCACTTCTTTTGCTGCTAAAACAATAACTGCAGACTTAATTTTTTTTTCGTATTGATTTGAACAGTTCCAGGTACTGCCTTTCACTTCACAAGTCCAGTTAGAGGGAAGCTCAAAGCTTACAAAGGAGTTTTTAAATAACTTAGCAAGTGAAGCCTGACTAAAAAGTATAACTATAATAAATAGAAATAATTTTTTGCTCATTAATTTAAATTTTGTACCTGAGCAATATAGGGTAGGGTTCTGAACTGTTGGTTATAATCTAGGCCATAGCCAACAACAAATTCATTACCAATGGCAAAGCCAACATAGTCTGGTTTAAAATCATTTTTTTGCGCTTCAGGCTTATGAAGTAAAGTAACAGTAGTGATGCTTTCAGGGTTACGAGTTTTTAACATTTGATAAACAGCTTCTATTGTGGTGCCTGTATCAATAATATCTTCAACTAGGATGACATGTTTGTTTTGGATGGATTGGGAAAGATCTAGTGTAACTTTAACTTCGCCAGAGCTTTGTGTGCCGGAGTAGCTAGATAAGCCTAAAAAGTCACATGTAAAATCGCAATCCATATTTCTAATTAGATCTGAGAAAAACATAAATGAGCCATTTAAAATACAAACGCAGACAATATCTTTATTGCCGTACTTTTCCGTGATCTCTTTGCCAAGCTCTAAAATACGATCTGAAATTTGTTGCTCTGTAATTAAGGGAGAAAGTTTAATATGGTCCATTTATAATCCTTTGTATATATCCTATAGTTTTTAATATTTTTTATGTAAAAAGCCAATTAAATTAAAAAAAAATATAGTTGGTGATATTGGGTTGGGCATATAGCTACTCAAAACGAATCACAGCAAGTAGCTGGGTCTTTTGCTCTAAAAACTGAGGAGATCCCATGATACTTAGTGGCGAGTTATAGTTATCTTCAAGGAATGCCGCTGAGAGTTCATTGTGAGGAAGTTGAATTTTAAGCAAAACCACATCTTCTTTGCTAATGTTGAGTGATCTTGACCAGTCAATGGATGAGGCGCTTCCTTCCTTGTTGGGGATATTTGCATTTACACGAATACGAATACTATCTATGGGCTCATTGGGCTTGCTGCTATGGGAAAATACAAATTTAATTCCTTTGAGCTCACCATCTTCAAGGGATTCAACCATATAGTCCAGCTGGCTACTCTTAGATTTTGCAAGTTCCCAGTTTCTATCAATGGGAAGTCTTGCAGCGGAAAGGTTTTGAATATTTAGTTCACCTTTTTTTAACACTGAGGCAGCTACTTTTGCGCCACCAGTAAAGTATTTTTCAACTTGTCCAGGTAGTATTTCGTAAAAGTTGAACGTGGCAGTTTTAACAGTTACTGCTGCAGGGGTGACTTCATCATTGTCTGAGTCACTGCTATCGGCAAGGCTTGCTGTGCTAACTTCAGCTTTAGCTACTTTTTTTGGTTTGTCTTTACCGCCTTTAGCTAACGCCTTTAACTGCTTTTTAAAGCTTGGAACCTTAGCTTTTACTTTAGGGCTTTTCATAGTTTTAAGTTGCTCATCATCTAGCTCAACAACTTTTCCTTCAGGGGACTCAACATTGGAGTCAGTGACTTCCACTTCTGGTGTAAATGAGAGTTCATCATTAGCCGGGGCACTTGGTTTATTGATAAAAATAAAAAATGCAGCAATAGCTACAATAATTGAAAACGAAATTTGGAAATAGGGGTCTTTTAAAAGCTGGACCAGCTTTGGTGGTTTTTCAGGTTTGTATTTTTCGAGGTTAACTCCGCAGTTTGCACAGTAAACATCTTTGGGCTGTGTAAAGCCACATTTTCCACAAACAATCATTGAAAAAGGCCTTATATTAAGGGGTTAGATGCACTGTCCTTAGTCTAACATAGATCATAGATAAGAGCCTAGATTAATTAACCAGACTTGATGCGGAGCCCCTATGTGATAAAGTGGAATGTAGTGGAATAAAGTGGAGAAGTTTAAAATGGCAGTAAAGCCCAAACAAAAGTATTTTCGTGGTCGCTTTCAATGTCGTTTAAATGATAAAGGCCGCCTTAGTCTACCATCCGCTTTCAGAGGGAAGAGTGAGAGTAGTGAGACCTTAATAGTGACTAATAGTCTCTATCAGAGCAAAAGATGCTTAGATGTTTACACGTTAAAGCAATGGACTGAGCTAGAAAAACAAATATTAAAACTTCCTAGACTAAAGCCTGAGGTCCAAGCGTACCAAAGGTTCTATATGGCTGGTGGTTTAGAGGTAAAAATTGATAGTCAAAGTAGAATGTTGATACCAATGAGCCTAAGGCAGTTTGCCAACTTAAAAGAGGATGTAATGATTGTTGGCCTAGGAAATAAGTTTGAAGTTTGGTCAGAAAAAATATGGTCTGAACTTTATAAAAACATGAATAACAACTTTGATCAAATTGTTGAAACAGTATCCGAGTTAATGAATGAAAAATAATTTAGACTTACATATCCCAGTTTTACTTCCAGAAGTTCTTAACTTTGTTAAAAGTTGTAATTTTGAACAATTCAGTTATCTGGACGCCACATTTGGACGTGGAGGTCATGCTTTAGAGATTAACAAATTATTTGAAAACTTAAAAATAATTGCAGTTGATCAGGATATGGAGGCCATAGAGTATGGAAAGCAGCTTTTTGCTGAAAAGGAAAAAAATGAGGAGATAGTATTTATTCACTCAAACTTTTCAAAAATAAATGGTTACAAAAGTTTAATAAATAACTTTGTGAATAACACTGGAATATCATTCATATTGGCAGACTTAGGAGTAAGCTCACCGCAATTGGATGATGCTGAAAGGGGCTTTAGCTTTTATAAAGAGGGGCCTTTGGATATGAGAATGGATCATAGCCAAAGTTTAACAGCTAGTCATATAGTTAATGAATGGAGTGAAGAGGACTTAATTGAATTGTTTATTACAAAAGGTGAAGTAAGACGACCGCAAAAGGTTGTGGATAAGATAATTACTAGACGAAAAATAAAAAAGTTTGAGTCTACGGATGATCTTTCTTATTTAATTGAAGACTGCTTAGGTTGGAGAAAAAAAGGGCAGCACCCTGCAACTCATTTCTTTTTAGCATTAAGACTTGAAGTTAATAAAGAGCTTGAGGTTGTTGAAAACTCTATTGAGTCCCTTTTGGATCTACTGGCGCCTGGAGGACTTTTATTAGTAATAACTTTTCACTCATTAGAGGATAGGATTGTTAAGTATAAATTTAAAGAGTTAGCAGAAGCCAAGGGTAAAATACTTACTAAAAAAGTTGTGCAGGCTAGTTGGGAAGATAAAAAGAAAAATAAAAGAGCACGAAGTGCAAAGTTAAGAGTTTTTGAGAGGGGGGCTTATGTCATCTAAAACAGCATCTGAGGTAAAACCATTTATAAGTGTGATCATAATTATTATGACCCTCTTTTCATTAGTATTTTTTAAAATGGAAGTGAGGCGCATGGGTTATTCCATGTTAAAGCAGGTGCAAGAGTATAAAACTATGAAAGACATGCATCGTCTAAAAGTAATTAAGTACGCAAGAATAACTAGCCCAGAGAGGTTAAGAAGAATGGCAAAGACTCATTTAACTTTATCAGAGGCAGAGCTTGGACAAATTATCCAAATTTCTGGGGAGAAAATAGCATTAAAGCAATAATAGTTAAATCCAGAGTTATCATTTTATTTTTCGCACTAGTGTTGTTGTGGGGATCTGTAATATTTAGGGCTGCAATCGTACAGGTTTTACCAAATGAACGTTTATCCAGTATTGAGAAAAAGCAATTTAATAAAACAGTGACTTTGAACTCAAGAAGGGGGGCGATCTACGACCGTAGTGAAAATGAGCTAGCAGTAACTGTGACTTCCTTCTCAGTTTATGCTGACCCAAAGATTATAAAAAATAGAGTTAAGGTATCAAGAAATTTAGCCAAAATTTTAAATATACCAAGTAAAAAAATATTTAAAAAAATAAAAAATAAGAAAAAAAGATTTGTATGGTTGAAGCGAAGGGCTAGCTCAGAAATTAAAGATAAAATAGCTAAAGCACAATTAAAAGGGATATCAATCATTGAGGAACCAAAAAGAATTTATCCAAATGGCTCTTTATTGGCTCAAACTTTAGGGTTTGTGGGTTCAGAGGAACAAGGGTTAGAGGGCTTAGAATTAAAATTAGATAAAGAGTTAAGGGGAGAGAAAAGAAAAATTAGATTAAACCGTGATGCGAGAGGTAGACCTTTATTACTTAGCGGTCAGTTTTTCACAGATAATAAAGACGGAGTGGATTATAGCTTAACCATTGATAATGAATTGCAATATAAGTTAGAAGCCGAATTAGTATCAACAGTTAATAGATTCCAGGCCGATTCGGCGGTGGGAGTTATTATGGATGTTGACACTTCTGAGGTATTATCAATAGCTAATGTTCCAACTTTTGATGTTAATAACCCATTTAGCGCTAAGGCAATAAATAGAAAAAATAAAAGTATTACTGATGCATTTGAGCCAGGCAGTACTATGAAGACCTTTGTTTTAGCTGGGGCTATTGCCAGTGGTCAGTTTAAACCCAGCTCAAAAGTAGATTGTGAGGATGGTAAATTCAAAATAGGAAAACATTATATTAGGGAGTCAGATGCTCATCATAAGTTTGGTTTGATTTCTTTAAGTGAGGTTTTGGCGAAGTCTTCTAATGTAGGTACAGCGAAAGTGGCTTTAAAGCTTGGAGCAAAAAAAACAAGAAGTATTTTAAAAGATTTTGGTTTTGGAAAAAAAACAAATATTGGATTTCCGGGTGAGTCATCAGGTGTTTTGCATAAGACTCCTTGGCGTAAACATTTATTGAGTAATGTGTCTTTTGGTCATGGTATGACCGCCACGCCATTACAGATTGCAGCCGCTTATACGTCAATTGCTAATGGTGGTTTACTAAAAAAACCAGTTTTAGTTAAAAGCAGTTATAACCACTCTACTGGTGAGAAAAAAGAATTTTCATCAGAGCTAGTTAGGAGGGTATTAACTAAAGAAGATGCTGCTACAATGCGGCTAATGCTAATGGGAACGACCACAAAAAATGGAACTGGTTTTAATGCTCGTATTCATGGGTTTCCAGTGGCTGGAAAAACAGGGACGGCTCAAAAAGTATCTGCAAAAGGTGGTTATGAAAAGGGAGCGTATGTTGCAAGTTTTGCAGGCTTTGTTCCTGCCAATAATCCAAAGTATGTAATTTACATTGCCGTTGATAACCCACGTTTAAAATACTATGGGTCGGAAGTTGCAGCGCCTGTTTTTGCAAAAGTAGCCAGCTATGCTGTCTTAAAAGAGGGATTGCCGCCAGTGCTTTTAAGTGAAGAGGATATTATTGATAAAAAACAAAATGAAATTAAGCTAAAACAAAAAATAGCACTTAAAAAAATAAACATAAATGGTGATAAAAAAATTAAGAGAGTGCCGATTTTAAGTGGTCTAAGTCTAAGACAGGTGTACCAGCGAGTGAGCGGGCAAGACTTAAAAATTAAAGTAAATGGCTCTGGACGAGTTGTAAAAACATGGCCAGAAGCTGGAACTAATCTAGGTAAAAATAGATCCATAAAAGTTAAATTATCAAATTAAAAATTCTGGCACGACTGTTTCAAATTGATACACCATATTTTTGTTTCACTTCAGTACAGTCGGATTATGAGCTGTTCTTTAAATGCAGATGAAAAAATAGTTTTTTGTTTAAACACAAAATGTCGATAAAAAGTAGTAGGATAAGAGCTAATAAAGAGTAGAGGGGACTATGAGGCGTAAAGTAAGAAATATTGTAATTGTATTAGGTTTGGCAGTGATTGCCCTATTCTATCAAAACTGTAATGAGTTACAGTCAAATGGTTCTGAAAACTTAAGTTCTTTGGGTTGTACTACTGATGACCTTCAAGGAAAAATAAAACAAAAGTTAAGCACACAAAGCTGGTATATGGAAGAGGTTCTGGAAAATGGAGTCTTCACTGTATCAAATTCAAATAGAGAAACCTGGAATACTCATTGGATGCATGACTCCATTAACGGTGCTCATATTGGTGTTAATGGTTGGGCCTTAGGTGCTAAGCTTGTTGATAATGTCCACGCTCTTTGGGAAATAGAAGATGATACTGGTGAGCTTGCATTACAGTGGTTCATGGGTGGTTACAATCGAGATTACAATGGTAAGCCTCAAGATGGCTGGTATTACAATAACCAAAAGGGTGGGAATGATGTAAAAGCTTACCCAAGAATCGCCATTGGTACAGCCTCTGGTCAGCCTAATGCCAGTTGGGGAGCGCCAAATGTTCCTTCTAAAACAACTAATGGTATTAAGCATGTTGATCATGAAAAAATAAGAAATGAAGTTGGTATACCTTCAAGATACAAGGATGCTCCTAAAATTGATTTAAATGTTGATTTAAGGTTTAGTATGGGTAGCGATGCTGTGCCAGCTAAAGATAAATACGGAAATTTCTTTTTTGCAGTAGACTCTTACTTTCACGATATTGATACTCCAAGTTTACAGCTTGATCCTAGCTTAGCTGGAACTTTAAGTGGCTTAAATGATTCTAGTGGTAATATATTTGGGAAGCGTATGGAAGACAGAAAAGAGTCCTCTAAAAGATGGGCCATGATGATTTGGTATGGTAAGTCAGCTTATTATGCAACTTCAGGTGGAAAAACTCTGGCTGAAGATGTAATGATTGGCGGTGTGCCACATACAGTGAAATACAAACTAGAAAAAGCATCTCATCATACATTTCACTACGCCTCGTTTATCATGAAGCGTGATGTTGAGAGATTTTATAAATCAAGATTACAACCAACCATTACTTTTAATGACTACGCTGACTTTTTAACTGATGGTCGTTATCAAGCTATACTAGATGCTTATATGGATAAAAACGGTGACCTGATAGATTTAGATGATGTTAAAAGAAGAATTAAAGCACCAACACCAGATTATGTCTTAACAGATGTAAATTTAGGTGTGGAGATTTTATCTAACCCAGACACTCCTCAAGACACATCTCCAAAGCCGGTAAGAATCAACTTTAAAAGGTTATCTTTCAGCGTAGAAGGTAAGGGTGAGTTTGGACATAAAGGTGATCCAAATAACAGAACTCCAGCATCATTAGCTGATCCAATTGTAGACCCAGGTGATTCAACTCCTATTGATGGTAAAACAAAAGGCTTCCCTGCTGGAGATTGTTCGCAAGTCATTATTGGTGAGACATATAATTATGAAGAGAATTTAGTGACAGTTAAGAACATTGTTTACGACAATATTGATTGGCCTTATGTTCAATTTGTCGAAGGTGGTGGCAAGTCCTGTGACAATCGTAATAGGAAGCCGGATACTAAGGATCTAATAGATAAAGAGCCAATAGATAAAGAGCCAATTGGTAAGGACCCAATAGATAAAGAGCCAATTGGTAAGGACCCAGCTAGAGATGTGCAAGAAGTTGGTCCTTGCCCCAAGTAAAGAGACTTCACCCACTTAATATATTAATTTCTTTAGGCCTAAAACACTTTGTTTTAGGCCTTTTAATTGTCTCTTGAAAATAACCATAATTAAGTTAATATAAATTCATATGACCTTTAATTTAAGTTACATTCAAAGTTTAATAAATGCTGAAATTGTAGGTAGTGTTACCGATTTATCTCAAGAGATTTCATGCAATAATATTACTAGTCATTCTAAAGAGGTTGATAAAGATAGCCTGTTTGTTGCCATTAAGGGTACCAAGGTTGATGGTCATGTTTTTTTGGGAGATGTCTGTAAAAAAACAAATATGATAGTAGTTGAAAATGAAAAGGCTATACCAAGTGATTTTAAAGGTGTTGCCTTTAAAGTGTCTTCGTCAAAGCATGCCTTGGCAATGCTATGCCATCATTTTTACTCTCCTGATGTTGAGAAAATGGTTTTTTACGGCGTAACAGGAACCAATGGGAAAACAAGCACCACTTATATTATCGAAAGTCTTTTGAATTACCTAAATGTAAAAGTTGGTATTTTAGGAACAAATAATCATAGGCTTCGTGAGAAAGTATGGGAGAGTCAGTTAACCACTCCAGGGCCTATAAAATTACATAAGCGTTTAAATGAAATGCAGGAGTTAGGAGCTCATTCAATAGCTATGGAGGTCTCAAGTCACGCTCTAGATCAGGGGCGGGTTGATGGCCTTTTGTTTGATGTGGCAATTTTTACTAATTTATCTATAGATCATTTAAACTATCATGGCAGCCTAGAAGAGTATTTTATGGCGAAGCGAAAGCTATTTAACCAGCGTCTAAGGAAAAATGCTGTATCTGTGGTTAATGGTGATGATAGTCACTCACATAAAATTATTCCTTCAGAGGGCAAAAGATATTCTTTTGGCCAAGCTGAGCACAATGATTTTATTTTTAAAATTGAGCACCAAAGTTTTGCTGGATGCCAAGTTGAGCTATTTCATCAAAACAAAAGTTATAAGTTTTTAAGTCCACTGGTAGGCCTACACAATGTATATAATGTTGTGGGTTCTATTGTTGCGCTTTGGTCGCAAGGCTATGTGATCGCTGACATTTTAGAGGCCGTTAAAAATTTACCAGTTATCCCAGGCCGACTAGAGCCATTATTAAACTCATTTGGTTTTAACATTTTTGTTGATTACGCACATACGGACGATGCTCTAAAGCAAGTTCTCGTTGTTTTAGGCGAAATTAAAAAAAGTATTAGCTTAGACTCTCGTATAATCACAGTATTTGGTTGCGGTGGAGACAGAGATAAATCAAAACGACCACTCATGTTTAAAGCTGCTCATGAAAATTCTGATGTGGTTATTGTCACTTCGGATAATCCAAGAACAGAAGAGCCCTACTCAATAATTAATGATATTTTAGTTAATAATGCAGAAGATAAAGAATCAATTTTTATTGAAGAAGATAGAGCCAGTGCAATAAAGATGGCCGTTAAAATGTGTAAAGAAAATGACATTTTACTGATTGCTGGTAAAGGGCATGAACACTACCAAATTATTGGCCAAAAAAAATATCCATTTAGTGATCACAAAGTCATTAAGGAGGCTTTAAGTGGCTTGTAATTTATCAGTGGGTGAAATTGTTACGGCAGTGAATGGGGAGTTAATTGCTGGTGACTCGAGTTTAATCATTAATGGTGTTGGTACTGACAGCCGTTCCGATTTAACAGGGCAATGCTTTTTTCCGCTTAAAGGTGATAATTTTGATGGCCATGATTTTATTGAAGCTGCAATAAAAAATAAAGCGGCCCTAGTTATTACACATAAAGAGATGGAAGTGAATAACTCTAAGGTTGCCATAATAAAGGTGGACGATACATTAATTGCTTTACAAGATTTAGCTCATTACTGGCGTAAGCAGCTAGGGGCAAAGGTTTTAGCCATATCAGGTTCAAACGGTAAAACCACTTCAAAAGAATTTACAAAATGCCTAATGAACAACTCCTATAAAGTTACAGCTAGCCATGCCAGCTTTAATAATCATTGGGGAGTTCCGTTAACATTATTGAGCGTGGATAAAAAAGATGAAGTTGCAATTATTGAAATGGGTATGAATCATTTAGGGGAGCTAAAAAACCTATCTAAAATAGCGGAGCAAGATGTTTCTGTGGTGACTACGATTGGCAGGGCTCATGTGGGTGAAGTTGGCTCATTTGAAAGTATAATAAAAGCTAAAAAAGAGTTGTATGACTTTTCACCAGAAGCGATTCATATTTTTAATATTGATAATAAAGAAACCCATAAAATTTTTATGGAAAGCCCATGTAAAAATAAAATGACTTTTTCAGAAACAAATAAAGATGCTGATGTGTTTTTATATGCTGATCAACTAGAGTTAAATAAGATTTTAGTGAAAGGGCATATAAAGGGTGTGGTCGGTGAGTCTTGGATACCCATATTTGGAAAACATAATGTGTATAATGTAATGGTGGCGGCAAGCCTAGCCATAACTTGTGATATGAGCCCTGAGAAAATTTGGACTGAACTCAGCAATATAAAAGGAACTTGGGGCAGGAGTGAAATTAAAAACTCTCCCGAGGGCTTTAAAGTAATTTTTGATGCCTATAATGCAAATCCGGAAAGCGTTTTGGCTCTTCATAACAATGTTAATGAGCTGAACTACCAAGGTAAGAAGTACTTTGTTTTGGGCGATATGCTTGAGATGGGTAGTGAGTCTGAGCAACTGCATTTGCAAGTTATTGAAAAGATTAAGCCTTATTACGACGGTA
The DNA here is from genome assembly GCA_938001965.1 of uncultured Bdellovibrionales bacterium. Lineage (GTDB taxonomy): Bacteria > Bdellovibrionota > Bdellovibrionia > Bdellovibrionales > UBA1609 > JAHDIR01. The sequence goes on from CALLBC010000117.1 coordinate 48,945, forward strand.
TTTGGTATGTGGGGCAGCACACCGAGTCAATTAGGCCATTATTTGATGTTAGTGAAATTGGAAAAAACGTTTTCTTATCAAGTACTTATGAAGTAATGCTTGCAATGAAATTCCATTCTATGTTAAACCCTGAGGATCTTGTATTAATAAAAGGTTCCAGAGGCATGAAATTAGAGTCCATCCTTGAGGCCTGGAAGATAAGTTAGAGGTCTTTTTTGTTATCACATTGGTTGTTTCAGTTTGCTGATGAGTATACATTTTTTAATGTATTTCGTTATTTAACTTTTAAATCTTTCATATCCTTTTTCACCGCATTTTTTGTATGTTGGTTTTTAGGTCCATTTTTTATTAAAAAAATGGTGCAAAAACAAGTTAAACAAAATGTTCGTAAAGACGGTCCAGAAACTCATTTTAAAAAACAAGGTACGCCGACCATGGGTGGTGTACTAATAATGATATCTATTTTAGTTTCCGCACTTTTGTGGATGGATATTTTTAATGTTTACTTACTTTCTGTATTAGCTTTGACCTTGAGCTTTGGTCTTATAGGTTACTTTGATGACTCTTTAACCATTAAACGAAAAAGCTCTAAAGGTTTGCCGGGGAAGTTAAGATTGTTCTTGGAGTTCTTAGCCTCAGGCTTAGTCGTTGGTTATTTAGTATTTAATAACCAATTAAGTACTGAGCTACACTTTCCATTTTTTAAAAATTTATATTTTGATCTTGGTTATTTTTATATTTTATTTGGGTCCTTTGTTGTGGTTGGCTGTGCTAATGCCGTTAACTTGACGGATGGCTTAGATGGCTTGGCCATTGTGCCGGTTATGGTTTGTGCAATCACACTGGGTTTATTTGCCTATTTGGCAGGGCATTTTGAAATTGCTTCCTATTTAAATATACCACATATATCAGGCGCTGGTGGCTTAACCCCTTTAGCGGTGAGTATTGTCGCGGCGGGTATGGGTTTTTTATGGTACAACGCTTACCCGGCGCAAGTGTTCATGGGGGATGTTGGTAGTTTAGGCTTAGGTGGCTTTATTGGTGTTATGGCCGTAGTTACTAAAAATGAACTAATTTTATTATTACTGGGTGGAGTTTTTGTGGTGGAAGCTTTATCTGTGATTACACAGGTGGTGTCTTTTAAATTAACCGGTAAGCGTGTGTTTAAAATGGCTCCTATCCACCATCACTTTGAATTAAAAGGTTTAGTTGAAAACAAAATTATTGTCCGTTTTTGGATAATATCAATTTTATTAGCAGTACTAAGTTTAAGTACATTAAAGCTGAGGTAAGTATAATGATGACAAGAGAGATATCAGAGATTAGAGGTAAAAAGATTTTAGTGGTTGGTTTGGCTAGAACAGGGGTGGCCTTATGTCATCTTCTAGTTAAGCACGGAGCCTTAGTAACTGTAAGTGATCATAAGTCTAAAGCAGAGTTGTCAAACTCATTAGATAAAATGGCTGACATAGAGGTTACTTATGAGTTAGGTGGTCACACTCCTAAAACGTTTTTACAACAAGATATTATTATTCTTAGCCCTGGTATTTCGCCAAACTTAAAACTATTTGATTATGCTAAAAGCCATGGCGTTAAGGTTACTGGTGAGTTTGAGTTTGTTACTCAGTATATTAAAGAACCAATCATAGCTATTACAGGTACTAACGGAAAAACTACAGTGAGTAGTTTGTTAAAAGCAATGTTTGATGAGGAAGGCATAACTAATTGGTTAGGTGGTAACTTCGGTGCTCCTATGTCTGAATATATGCTAGCTGAAAAGCCAGCACAAATTGTTATAGCCGAGGTTTCTAGCTTTCAGTTAGAGCATGTAGAAAACTTTAAAGCTAAAAATATTATTTTTACAAATATGGCTGAAAATCATTTAGACCGTTATAAAACAATGGAAGATTATATTAATGCTAAAAGAAAAATATTTTTAAATACCAATCAAGACACAACAAGTATTTTAAATGCCGATGATAATGCGGTGGTTGAATTAGCACGAGATCCATCTGTACAGCGTGGACGTATTTTTTACTTCTCACGTCGTCCAATATTAGAGCCACAAATTATGAATATTGGCGGTTGTGTAGTAGTTGATAACCAAATTAAACTGAGAACTGGCCCAGAGATTAAGTCATTTAATGTTCAGAATGTTAAAATGAGGGGTAAGCACTCACTTGAAAACTTAATGTCTTCGGCCCTAGCTGCCAGTGAAAACGGCGTATCTCCACAATCCATTCAAAAAGTAATTGATAATTATGCTGGTCTCCAACACCGTCTTGAGTATGTAAGAAAAGTTGGTGGAGTTTTATTTTACAATGATTCAAAAGCCACTAACGTTCATGCTGTTAAGCGTGCTTTAAACTCTTTTGATGAAAACATTATTCTTGTAATGGGTGGAAAGGATACAAATCTTAATTACTCACCATTAATTGATGATATTAAGTTACGAGTTAAGAACTTAATTTTAGTGGGTGAGGCTAAAGAGCGTATAAATCGTGATATTGGTGATTATAGTGAAACCTTTTTAATTGGTACATTTGAAGAGGCCATTCATATGGCTTATCAAAAAAGCCGTATTGATGACATCGTTCTATTATCACCGGGTTGCTCAAGCTTTGATATTTTCGATAGTTATATCGAGCGCGGTAACTACTATAAAGAGATCGTAAATAAGTTTAGATAAATGCAGTCACCCAGAGGCTTTAGCCGAAGGATCTCTTAGCTTATTTAGCATTTATTTTAAAATAGCCATTCAGCTCAAATATTTATATCCCATGCCCAGGCAGCCGTACTGCGGACGGAACTGCGCGAGGGATTTAAATATTTGAGCTGAATTCAATAAATAACTTTTTAAGACTATAGCTTTCCCCATAGATTCCTTAGCCAGCTTAGTTGGTTTGGATCTTTTGAGATAAGTCTAATGGTTTGTTTGCATGAGTAAGGACAGCCTTTGATTTTTAGTGGTGTAAGACCAGCCTCTTCAATAAAGTGATCGGGCAAGTAACCTAAGGCTAAGCCTTGATGAATTAAATTCTCCATAAGCTTAAGGCCACTCACTTTATATTTAATCTTGCGTGGGAATTTATCATCACGCCAACCATCAAGACTGGTGGATGATGAAATACGACCGAGTATAGCAGTGTCTGGTGACACGAATGGGTGTTCGATTAATTCATCCACCGGAACAGAGTTTTTTCCATATTTTTTATAGAGTGTATGCTTTTTTGAAGCACAGGTTGAAAAGTTAACTTGAGATATTTTTTTTGCGGTTAAATCTTTTGGTGGGGGTTGGGTAATAAATGCTAAATGGACTTCCCCTTCGCGAACTTGCTCAATGGCCTTGTCTTCAGATCTTAACAAAAAGTGCACTTTGGCATTTGGTAATTGATTTGTAATAACTTTAGCTAAATTTAGTCCAAAGGTAGTCTGTAGAACCTCTTCTGAGGAAATGTATATGTTTATACTGCTGGACTCTTTTCCTTTTAATTCAAATCTTGCTTCTTCTTCAAGTTGTATTATATGAGCAGCCTTTTGCTTTAATAGGCGGCCTTCAGGGGTTAGTTGGATCCCTCTGCCCACTCTAGAGAACAATTGTGTCTGCAGTTCATCCTCAAGCCTTGATATGGCTTTACTGAGTGAGCCCGCTGAAACATTAATGATTTTAGCAGCTTTGTTAACATTTTCAATTTCAGCTACAGCTAAGAAGTAGCGCATTTCATATATTTCCATAATCGAAACATATATTTCATTTTTGTTTCTTTTTCAAGAACATTTTTTTTGTTAGAAAGTATCTAATTGGAGGTTAGTAATGAACAGATGGTCAGAATATAGATTTAAAAATAACAAGGTGGCAAAAAATAGGGTGATAGTTCCGCCTATGGCTTCGCAAACGGCTAGTAAAGAAGGTTTTGTAACAGAGGCAACAATTGAACATTATAATAAGCTTTCACAAAGTAATGCTGGAATTGTCTTTGTTGAATATAGTTATATTCATAAATCTGGTAAAGGTGAGCCAAATCAACTAGGGATAAATAAAAAATCGCAAAGTCCTGGTTTAAAAAAAATTGCCGATGTCATTAAAAGTAATGGTGCCTTGGCTGGCATACAATTGGTGCATGTTGGTGGAAAATCAAGTACTGCATTGACTGGTGGACGCTTAATAGCTCCAAGCAGTTTGCCAACTCCAGTAAAAGGTAGGGTGCTAGAAGTTCCAAAGCCAGCAACAAAAAAAGTAATAGCAGATTTAGTGCAGTGGTATCTAAATAGTACAAGAATAGCGGTTGAGGCTGGGTTTGATATTGTCGAGCTCCATGCAGCTCATGGCTATGGTTTAAATCAATGGCTTTCACCAGTGACAAACCAGCGTAGGGATGAGTTTGGCGGCGGCATTAATGGCCGACTATTAATCTTAAAAACAATTATTAAAAAAATTAAGTCTGAATTTAGTGATTTGATTTTAAGTGTGAGGTTACCTGGGCAAGACTATTTTGAAAATGGACTCAACTTAGATGAAATGTCATTTGCAGTTAAAGAGTTGGAACGAATTGGTGTGGATATTATAGATGTGTCTTCAGGGATTGGTGGTTGGAGAAGGCCAAGGTCAACAAAAGGTCAGGGGTATTTAGTTGCTGATGCTTCACTACTTAAAAGTAAAGTAAAAATACCTGTGATTGGTGTGGGGGGAATTGAAGAG
>CALLBC010000118.1 GCA_938001965.1 uncultured Bdellovibrionales bacterium
ATGGCTATTGAACGGGCATTTTAGCCCCTATTTTGGCGGCTTTAGTCCTGATGCAGCGACTAAAAACAGTGAATTTGCCTTGCTTAACCTACAAAAGGCTAACTATCATTAACTATACGCGTTGTTGTATTGATTAAAGTCCGGGAGGGCTAGCGTTAGGAGGATGCTCGCTTAAAACCCAGACTTAATAAAAAAAGTTAATACTACATCTAGTAAACATACTTAAAAAAACAACTAAAGATAACAACTAAGGAGAGACGAATGAAAAAACTAATAATGTTAGCTGCAGTGCTAGGATTAGCACATACAGCTCAAGCAGAGAGTGAGATCTCTACGAAGGCTGAGTACCGAGTACGAGCTGCAATCTCGCAGGGTGCAGATCTTCAAAATGATAGTACTGAAAATGCAGTTAAGCATAGATTCAAATTAGCAACAGAATATAAGGCGAGTGATACTTTGGCCGCTCAATTAACATTGGTTCATAATGCAGGTTGGGGAGCGCAAGATGTAGTTTTTGATAATGGAACTCTAATATCAGACCGTTCTAATGTTAACCCAAATAATGGAACTAATGATATATTAGGTGGTAGTACAGGCCTTGTTGTAAATGAAGCTTATGCCACTTGGAGATTGAGTGATGAGCTAACTTTAAAGTTGGGTAGAGGATCATTTGAAGGTGGAGCTGGAACTTCAATTGCTGCTAATGACTTTCAAGACGTTATGACAGCTTTTGATGGTGTAGCAGCTATATATGAGACTGATTTTGCTAGAATAACTGGTTATTTAATTAAATTTGCTGATTTTGGATTTGATACTTCAAGTTCAAGCTCTCCAAACTTTGACCCTGAAGCAAACACTGTTGGCTTAAATGCTGATTTAAAGTTTGCTCCAGAGTTATTTGAGTTTTTCAATATAGGAATAAACCAAGTGCGTAGAGATGAATACACTGTGATTGCAGAATTTCCTGACTCTGCTTTACCTCCTGGTACACCAGTTCCTATAAATAGAAACAAAGAGACTTTTTTGAAGTACAGTCTTTCATTCAAAGCTAACTTTGCAGAAATGTTTAGCTTTAGAGCAGTGTATGGTGCTAACACAGGTGAGTACTCTGATATAGCTGGTGATAAAGGAGATATTAAAAGTAATATGCTCGACTTAGAAGCAGGTGTTCATTTGGAAGATACGATGAATTTAAAGTTTAGTATTGGATATCACCAAGATTCTGGTGACAGTGACCCTACTGACGATAACTCTGAACACTATAATAGTTATTACTATGATATCCATAGGTATGCTGGCTTAATGGATGTTGTTAAATGGGGTAACTTAACTTATTTAAGTGCAAAGGTTAGTATGGAGCCGTTAGAAAACTTTACGATAGGTGCTCAGTATCATATTTTCACAGCAACTGAGAAAGAGGGTTATACAGATATTTCATCTTTCTCTTCTGGTAATGGTGGATTTAGAGGTATTAATAGTAGTCTAAATGGTATAAGCACAGCAACAGGTGGTGCTGTGCAGGCTGGAGCTGTTAATGCAATTGATGATGACATTGGAAGTGAAATTGATCTGTATGCAACTCACAAATATGATAATGGCTTATCTTTAACAGCAAGGTATGGGTTATTTATGGTAGGAGATAGAGTTAAAAATGCAACAACTGCTAATCCATTGTTTGAAGCCCAAGATCACCAAACATTCTTTTTACAAGGAACTATGAGTTTTTAATTTAAACTCAATATTATAAAATTAAAAAAGCTATCCAGTTTGGATAGCTTTTTTTTATTAGTTTATCTGATACTACGTTCAGTGCTCCGAGTGTTTTAATAATAAGATCTCTAAACCTAGATAAGATAAACCTACCTATGAAAACTTATAGTTTGTTTACCTACAACGAAATGTAATATTAGCAACTTGCTCACGGTTAGAGCTTTCTGTGTAACTTAAGTACCTTGATGTAGCGCCAACGCTTCCGCCAAAAACAGCTTCTTGTTCGCGATTTAAGCAATACTCTTTAGCCGCATCAACAGCTGCTGATTCTGCTACGTATTTGTCCATATCTTTTGATACCACTCTATGTAAACCATACTCAGATGGTAAAACTTGTGTATGAGTGCTGTCCTCTTCAGATGATGCACAGCTTGTTAGGCCTAAACCCATTACAATCCCAATTAGTATAATAGTTATATGTTTCATAGTTTTTTTCTCCTAATTATATTTACAATACTTTTTCGGCAGGACTTTCAAAGGGTTAAATAATTAAGCCAATTATTAGCCTATAGTCTAGGTGGTAATATTATTTTAAGACACCAGTACTTTCATATGTATTGAATTGGTGCAGTTATGTTAGCCCCAGCAAATAGTTCCCTAAATTTTTAGGTGCATATATTTCACAAAGTGCTCTGGACAGCTCACCTACGGCGAGAACTGCGCGCTTTATAAAATATATGCGCCTAAAAATTTAGGGAGCTATTTGCTGGAGGTAATACTGCCTAAGCACAGACCTTATAGAGTAAATAGAGATTTTTCATGAACTTTGAATGTAGGTATGAGATATTAAATAGGGTGATGAAAAAACTTTTACTAATATTTATCTTGATTTACTTTTCAATGGGTAGTGTGTTTGCCGCCTCATTTCGTAAGGTGAGCGTGCAGCCAGTTTTAAAAAAAAGAATTAAACAAATATTAGAAATGGCAAAGGACTTACATGAGTTCACTTATACCAGCAATAAAATAAAAACGCGCTTATTGCTTGAAAAACTAGAATTACAAATTAATGAAACCAAAAAAATAATTGTGAAAGACGGGCCAGGTGCTGATTATTTATTAAAGCTATTTGATGAAATGAATGGTAGTTTTATAAAAGCCAAGGATCTTGAAAAACAAGAGCAAAAAGATGTTTTAAAGCTAGGTTTTGAAAAGGTGGTTAGAATAACCCAAGGCTTTGATGTGGGTAATTACAGAACCTTTTATTGCCAAACCTATAAAGATTTATGGATTCAAAGATCTTGGGTGGTTCAAAATCCAGTGCATCCTAAATCTAGATGTGGTGTTTTAGTTAACTAAGGGATAAGCATGAATAACATATTAAAGTCATTATCAAGAGGAACTCTGGCTTTTATTTGCATAGCTTTGGGTATTTTAGTGATTGTTTATATGGACCCACCACATACACTTTGCAACTCTGAAAAAACACAGCTACTAGAAAGCCAAAATAAATTTTTAGAGCCTGATCCGGCTTTAAAAAAAGCTTTTAAAAAAGCCAAATCGCCTCATAACCGTTTGTACACTAGCTGCAAAGAGAGTGAAAACTCAGGGGGTTGTTTAGAGTACTTTTTACATGTTAAAAAATTTGTCTCTGACTTTGAGGTTACCTCTTTAGAGTGTAGAAAAAATATATTTAGAGATAAAAAAGTTAAAAATGTTTTTAGTCAAAGTTTAAAGCTTATGCTGAATTTAGCCTGGGGTAAGGCGCCACCAACAGAGTACCAAAAAAAATATTCATGGTTTGATCAGGCCGATATATATTTATTTTGTAAAATTAAAGATCTCACTCAAAAAAGCTCTTCCGAAAGCGCATGGGAGAATCAGCGTGAGGCTCTACTGCAGCAGTTACCAGGAGCTGAAAACTTATCCCGAGATCAACTCTGGAAAAGCTCATTACTGTCCACTTCTTGTAAAAGCTTCTTATAGTACACAGTTAGGCTTAAAATAAAAAAAACCATCTTATAAAGATGGTTTTTTTGTATCTATTGATGATGTGAGTTGTAATTAAAACTCAAATGGCTTAGCAGAGATTTGCTCAGGTCTGCCAAAGGTATCAGAAGCATCAGTACCAACAGGTAAAAGTGCTAAATCACGGGCAGTTTTAATTTTTGAGCTAACGTCTCTTTGTTGCTTAAGGCTCACTTTGCTAATTCTAGAAGGAGTGATCTTACCGCCATCCATTACAAACCTGAATAAAGTTACAGGGTCTTTATAGTCAAATTTAAACTCAATTGGGTACTCAGGGCGAAATTTGCTACGAGTTGTTTTTTTTAACATAATTATATTCCTTATTTGCGGTATTATTCTCTTAATTTGTAAACTTTTACTCGGAATGCTTAGATTTGTCTAGACAAAAAGGATCTATTTCACTATATCTTAGTGTTTTAGAACTATAAGGAGTACTAAGTAATGCCACGCTGTGAACTATCAGGCAAAGGACCGGTTGTTAAAAACCTTGTCAGCCACTCAAATATCAAAACAAAATCAACAGCTTACCCGAATATTCAAAGTAAAAGGGTATATAGCCAGGCTTTAAATAGCTTTGTTAACTTTAAGCTGGCAACTAGCACATTAAGAACTCTAGAGCACAAAGGTGGCCTTGATTCTTACATCTTAAAGCAAGATGACAAAAAGCTATCAAAACGAGCTTTAACTGTGAAAAATAAGATTAAAAGTAAACTATCTCGCCCACCTAAGGCGAAAACTGCAAAGAAATAAGGGGCTTATCATGGCTTTAAAATTAAAAATCAATAAGGGTGACACTGTAGAAGTGATTGCCGGTAATGATAAGGGCAAAAAAGGCGTGGTTATGTTTGTTAAAAATACGCCAAACAAACCTTTAAAAATTAAAATTCAAGGCGTTAAGATGATGACACATTTTGATAAAGAAAAGGGTCGTCATGAGGCTGAAGGTCTAATCGATTACTCTAATGTAAAGTTAGTTGAAAAGGCTACTAAGAAAGCTGCTAAAAAAGCTGCTAAAAAAACGAAGTAAAATAGATTTATTTTTTACATGAAATTTTTATTATCAATACTATTATTTATGGCATTAAACCTTCCGTTTAATGCCTTTTCTTTTCAGGCCACTATAACGCAACATAATGTTTGCAGTTTTAAAACTGAATACCGCTCCATCAGAATACAAAAAAATCAATCTAACTCTTGTGATGCTGTTTACACAAAGCTTGGCCAAGATGCGCGCTTAGGTGGTGGCCAATTTGCTACCTCTTGTGAAAGAATATTCAATAATGTTGTTTCTAATTTAAAAAGTGCAGGCTGGGAATGCCAAAACGCCTTTGGCTCAGGCTTTACTATTGAATCTAAGAAGGGCTAATCCCTTTGGATAAACTAAACTTAGCCGTTATGCAGATGAAATCAGGGGAGGACCCTGAGGCCAACTTACAAAGTATTATTAAACTTTGGGACTCGCTGGATAATAAAAGTGAAGTGCATGGGCTCTGCTTACCTGAAAACTCCTTATATAATAAGGTAAAAAACTCAAGCCCTGGTTTAGAGCTTGAGTGTTCACAAATTAAAGCTCTGCAAAACTTAGCTCAGGACAATAAAATTTTTATAAATATGGGAGCCATTCCTTTAAAAGAGGACAGGGGTATTACAAATGCCACACTCATGATTAATAAAGAGGGCGAGGTAAAACCTGTTTACCGAAAAATTCATTTATTTGATTTAGATATGGGCTCACTAATAATTCGAGAGTCCGATCAGTTTGAGGCTGGCAATGAGTCAAACGCTATTGAATTAAACAACTGGAAGATGGCATTTAGTATTTGTTATGATGTTCGTTTTAGTGAGCTATTTTTAACATATGCAAAGCTTGGAGCAGAAATCATTTATGTGCCCTCGGCTTTTACCAGAGCCACTGGCCGAGCCCATTGGGAGACCTTAATTAGGGCCCGTGCCATTGAAAGCCAGTGCTATATTGTTGCTCCAGCACAAGCTGGGGTAGTGGAAGTGGAAGGGGAGTCCAGAGCTTCTTACGGTCACACAATGGTGGTGGACCCATGGGGTAAAGTGCTTGTTGATATGAGCGCTGATAGCCCAGAAATTGCCACCCTGTCTTTATCAAAAAGTTTAATTAATAAAACAAGAAAGCAAATGCCAATGGCTGATCACCGTAAGCTTTAGAATTTGGAAGCTACAAGAATTTATGTGGCCTCAGAAAATATAGGTAATATAGCTAGGGCAATGTAGGATAAGCCCGGCACAGAATACTTACTTATTAGGGTAATTTATTTACTTTAGTTGAGTGGTTGATTATTGCTAGCCTGTAATAAATGCCTGAAAAGTTAAAAGATCGAGGGCTGAGCTTTACACTAAGGCCTTTTTTGTACTAATCTAAATCTATGAAATACTTAATTTTACCACTATTGATAGCTTTATTTTCTATAACGTCTCAGGCTGAGCTTTTTAACCAAACTATGAGTGAAGAGCAAATTGCTGAAGCTGCCAATACTCAAGATTACCCAGGTGGTCTTGATGAGGATGAATTATCAGTACAAACAGAAATTTTAGAAGCTAAACAAGGCGTTACAGCTGCAACTTTACAATGGCGTGCTGAGCAATCATTATCTCGTGATACAGCCGCTTCTGAAACAAGTAATTAGTCATGGCCACATTCTTAGCAGTTGCTCCTAAAACATTTGTTGGTGTTTTAGAACAGGAACTTATTAATAATAAATTTAAAGTAATACAAAGAAGCTCCTTAGGAGTTTACTTTTCAGGGAGCTGGCAAGAGTGTTTGCGTGCCCACCTTGAGTTAAAAATTCCAACAAGAATTTTGTTACCCATACTAGAATTCAATGCCTATAAAGAAGATGAACTTTATAACCAAATACTAAAGCATGATTTTACAAAGTACATCACAGTAAAACAAAACTTTGTTGTAGAAAGCTCGGCCATTCAGTGCACATTTAAAGATTCCATGTATTTATCTTTAAAAGTGAAAGACGCTATAGCAGATCAGTTTAGAGAAAAATTTGGCGCTAGACCAAGTGTTTCTAAGACTGATTTTGATATGAAGATAGTGGTTAAGGGTTTAAAAAATAATTACTTTGTGGCTATAGATACAACCGGTGGCTTTATTTCAGACCGCGGCTATAGGTTAGATCAGGGCCCGGCTCCTCTAAAAGAAAACTTGGCGGCGTCACTGATTAGTTTAACCGATTGGACACCAGACTTGCCATTTGTTGACCCAATGTGTGGCTCAGGAACTTTTGCCATTGAAGCGGCCTTAATGGCATCAAGAAAGTCTATGATGTTGCGAAAGCAATTTTCATTTCAGTCGTGGAAAACCATGGCTGCCATAGAGTGGAAAGACACTTATGAAGAGGTTGCCGCTAAACAAAGACAAACTGGTTTTGCTAAAATTTATGGTTTTGACCATAACCCAAGAATGATTTCCGTGAGTAAAGACAATGCCAATGAGGCTGGAGTGGGTGAGATTGTTAGCTTTAAGCAACAAAGTGTGGCTGATTTTTCAATGGATGAAACACCTGCAAAAGGTGTTTTAGTGGTAAATCCACCCTATGGTGAGCGCTTAGGTGATGTGGAGAGGCTTAAAAAAACCTACAAAGAGCTGGGCTCAATGTTTAAAAATAATTTTAAGGGTTGGGACTGCTGGCTATTATCGGGCCACCCAGACTTAACGAAAAGTTTGAATTTAAAGTCTGTAAAACAAATTAAGGTGTTTAACGGCCCAATAGAGTGCTTATTCCTGCATTACCCTATGTATTAGCCCGTTAGCCCGTAATGAGCGCAGCGAATGTTAGGGCGATATACACAAGTTTTTAACTTGTAATGCGTCCGTCCCGATTGGACGGCGCAGGGCGAGTTAAAGTTCCTTCCGTAATGAGCGCAGCGAATGTTAGGGCGATATACACAAGTTTTTATACTAAATCGCCCATTAAATCTTCTTATTAAGGTGCATATTTATTACAAATTGGAGCCACCGAGTTTAGTCTAGCCAAGCTTAATTATATATCTAATATTCAAAAGGGGAGCTATGAAACTTATATACATTTTTATTGTAGTTTTAATGAGTGGCCTAGTTCAGGCAGAAGTAAACCTGTTCCATTACAACCTTACCCCTGAACAAATCAAAATCATTAGAAAGCTAGAGGCCAAGGGCACAGTGAGTGAAGAGACTTTAATAAAGCTTGCTAAAGCCTCGCAAAAGCATAATGAAAAAAAGAATGAGTATGTTCCCGAGCACACATTTGAGCAGCTAGAGCAGGTGAGAGATTGGGCTGTTGGTAGTATTTTTCAAAGTTATACAAAAGAGTTAGATTTAAATTTTGATGGTAAAGCCTATATGGAAAGCTATCCGGTGCGCTTAGAAAGTGGTGAGCCAAATATGGCTTTGTTTAATTTTGGTCTTGCCACTGGAGATGAGTACTTTGAAATTGATATAATGACTTTGTCTCTTAGTTTGCAAAGTACTTTGGCTCAGGCAAAACAAGGTATGTCATCATTAGAGTTTAAGGACTTTTTTATAGAGTTAGCTAAAGCTCACCACATGTATAAGTTTATTGATCCACTGAGTTTATAAGTTTTTTAACAGCTCAGTAGAACTACATAAATGGCTTGAAATTAACTAGGTAAACTGCAAATCCGCCGATAGCTAAAGTAATGATAGTCATTAATTTAGGATCCACTTTTTTACGCATGGCTATGGCAGGTAGAATTGCAAAAACAACCCAAATACCTAGCTTTAAAAAGATCCAAGTTGGCCAAGCCTTCATCATTCCAAGTCTTGCCATTAATCCAAAACCACCCACTAAGGCTATAACTAGGCCAATGCCGTTAAAGGCCATTAGCCACTTAATTTTTGTTTCATTTTTAGCATTCACATAGATGCCGCCAAATGAAATCATTAGTAAAAAGATCCCTGTTAGGTGAAAAACTTTGTAAAACTCATAAGACATATTAGAATCCTTTTTGCGTAAAAGCTCTGCGCCCATAACCAAATCTTTGGGGCAGCCTAACCTATGAAAAAGGGGCTTACTATGCAAGCCTATAATGCGCCAAATCACTGTGTTTTTTTAAAATGTAAAAGCATCTAATCCCATAATAATTGTTGATTATATGTATAAAACTATCTACTTTGTGCTCTATTAATAAAAACTTAATTTAATAATATAAACAAGGAGCATGATACATGCAAAATATGGTTGCATTAGCCCCAATTGCTGGAGTTGTTGGCTTAGTTTTAGCCTTACTTACATACGCAGGGTTAGTAAAAAAATCTACAGGTACAGACAGAATGAGAGAAATTGGTGATGAAATTCACTTAGGTGCGATGACCTTTATTAAGGCTGAGTACTCTAAGCTTGCCATTTTCGTTGCAGTGGTTACTGCGGCACTTTATTTCGGTGGTTTTGGTAAAGAAACAGCCATTGCATTTGTGTTTGGTGCTTTTTGTTCAGGTATTGCTGGGTATATAGGCATGAAGTCGGCCACTAAAGGTAATGTTAGAACTACAGCAGCTGCAAAGGATCACGGAATTGGAGCCGCCCTTCAGGTTGCATTTAGTTCAGGTTCAGTGATGGGCTTATCTGTTGCCAGTCTTGGTTTATTTGGTCTTGGTGTTCTTTATTACTTCTTCGGAACTGATAGCATGAACTTAGCACTTATTATTTCTGGTTTCTCAATGGGTGCTTCATCTATTGCCTTATTCGCAAGAATTGGTGGTGGTATTTTTACAAAAGCTGCCGATGTTGGTTCTGACTTAGTTGGTAAATTAGAAGCTGGTATTCCAGAAGATGACCCAAGAAACCCAGGTGTGATTGCCGATAACGTTGGTGACAACGTAGGTGACGTTGCTGGTATGGGTGCTGATATCTTTGAATCTTATGTTGGTGCAATGGTTGCCGCAATTACAATTGCTGCCACAATGAGTGCTGAAACTATGGCTTCATACTTCGGTCCAAACGTAACAACTTCAATGTTAGTTGCTTTACCGATTACACTATCTGTAATTGGCTTAGCTTCATCTATGATTGGTATTTGGGGAATGAGTGTATTTAAAAAAATGGCTCCAGCTACAGCATTAACTATGACAGAAGTAACTGCTGGTCTCGTATTTTTAGGTGCAGCGGCTTTTTACTTAAATAAATTTGGTTACGGCTTAAACGTATTTTGGGCGATTATTGCTGGTACAGTGGCTGGATTCTCAATTGGTAAAGTGACTGAGTACTACACAGCTTCGGCTCCAGTATTCAGAATTGCAAAGGCTTCAAAAACTGGTCCTGCCACAAATATTATTGCTGGTATGGCTGTGGGTCTTGAGTCTTGTGCTGGTCCTTTATTATTAATTGCAGGTGCAATTTTAATTTCTCATAAATTTGCTGGTCTTTACGGTATTGCAATGGCTGCTGTTGGTATGCTTGCTACTGTTGGTGTGACAATGACTATTGATGCTTACGGCCCAGTTGCTGATAACGCTGGTGGAATCTCAGAAATGTCTGAGCTAGGTCCAGAAGTTAGAAAGATCACTGATAACTTAGATGCTATTGGAAACACAACTGCTGCCATCGGTAAAGGTTTTGCTATTGGTTCAGCGGCTCTTACTTCACTTGCACTTTTCGTGGCTTATAAGCAAAAGGTTATAAGTGCAGCTGTAGGTACAGATATGACAATGGATATTACTAACCCACAAGTTGTGATTGGTATGTTAATTGGCGCCATGGTTGTTTTAGTTGCTGCTGCAATGACAATGACTTCAGTTGGTAAAGCAGCAGGTGAAATGGTGAGTGAAATTCGTCGTCAGTTTAAAGAGATCCCGGGATTACTTGCAGGTACAGGTAAGCCTGATACTGCTAAGTGTGTAAAGATCTCAACAGATGCGGCTTTAAAAGAAATGATCCTTCCAGTGCTTGTAGCAGTTATTGCTCCAGTGGCTGTTGGTTTTGGTTTAGGGCCAGTAGCCCTAGGTGGAATGCTAGCAGGTTCTTTATTAACAGGTGTTGTTTTAGCCTTGTTAATGTCAAACGCTGGTGGTGCTTGGGATAACGCTAAGAAATTCATCGAAACTGGTGAAGTTGAAGGCGAGAAAAAAGGTGGAGAAGCTCATAATGCTGCCGTTATTGGTGACACTGTTGGTGATCCGTTCAAAGATACAACTGGCCCAGCTATGAATATCTTAGTTAAGCTAATTTCAATTGTTGCTCTTTTAATTGCTGCAAAGATTGTTTAATAATAATGTGCTGTGTAAGTGAGCTTACACATCGCATAAGTTAAAAATTATATCAATTAGGTTTGAATAGGGAAGTAAGCATTATCTTACTTCCCTTTTTTTTTGTAAGCTCCTTTTAGTCATGGACGCGCAAGAATTTATAGAAAAACACTCATTTTATCCTCTACACAAAACTCATTTAAAAACTGAGAAAAGTTTTAAGTTTTTTGAAAAGGGCTTAGTTTGTTACGAAGAAACTAGCCGTGCCTTTGTTGTTGCCGGGGACCCCGTTTGTAAAAACAAAACTGATATACCTAAGGTGTTAGATCAATTTGTGGAGTGGGCTAAGGCTCAAGATAAGCTAGTCTGTGGCTATTACTTTTCTAAGTACGTAGCAGATAAAAGTAAAAGCTTAGTGCCCTACTATGCCGGTGTAACTTTAGGAAGTGATTTAACAAAATTTAAACTAGCAGGTGGGGAGTCAAAAGAGATACGGCGCTCGTTAAATTATGGTCAGCGCAGAGAGCTTAATTTTGTTGAGCTTTCCAGAAGTGATTATTTTGAATTATTTTTTGAGCTTAAAAACTTAGAGTCTAAATGGTTTAAAAATAAGTCTACTTTTAAAAAAATTAAATTTTTATTAAGTTCCATAAAATTAGATAATAAAAAAGTGTCTGACCGACACTTTGTAGTTAGAGATAAAAAAAATAGAATCATTGCCTATATAAGTTTAGATAAATTTAAAGAACCCAAAAAGCAGTTTAGCTTTTATGTGGATCATATGTTTCAGGACCCTAAGCAATATCGTTTGGCCTTAGATTTTTTAATTGCAAAGATAATTGTTCAGTTAAAACAAGAAGGCCATAAGTATCTTGATCTTGGATTCTGCCCATTTCATAAAGTGAAGCCTAAAAGTTTGATTGAAGGTGGTTTGTATTTGAGCAGTCACATAAATTATTTATATAACTCTAAGGGGGTTTATAAATATAAAAATAAATTTTCTAACTATAATAAACCCGGCTTTTTATTAATTGACCCAGAGTATTCTAAACTAAAACAATGCTTTGCCCTCGGACAAGTAACATTTCAATAAAGGTTATATTAGGAGTAAAATATGGCTATCACAGGTATCAGAAGTTTTCATTATCCAACATTAAAAATCAAAGAGGCTAAAGAGTTTTATATTAAAGCACTTGGTTTTGAGTTGGACTACGAACAACCGGGTTGGACAGCATTAAAAATGAGTGGTGTGCAAGTGGCGTTACACCCTGAGGAGCAAGAAATACCAAGGATACCAAGGGACAGTCACGGAGCGCATGCCGGTGGATGTTTAACTTTGTCCTCTGATAATGTGCCGGAAGATAGAAA
>CALLBC010000119.1 GCA_938001965.1 uncultured Bdellovibrionales bacterium
CGTAATGTTAATGATAAGGACTTGTCCATTATAAAGAAGGCTTCTATTTTAACTTCTAAGGGTAAAATAGTTTGGGTGGGTAAAAAAACTCAGCTTACATCCGCTGTGTTTAAAAAATTAAATATTAAACAAAATAGTATAAAAAAAATCAGCTTAAAAAATTCTGTGGTTATGCCCGGTTTTGTTGAGTGCCATACACATTCTGTTTTTGCCGGTGATCGACAAAATGAATTTGAAATGAGAAACAATGGTAAATCCTACCAAGACATTGCTAATAGTGGCGGTGGTATAGTTTCCACAGTTAAACATACAAGAAAGGCTAGTAGTGAACAGTTATTATTAGATTTGAAAAAAAGAGTTAAAAATTTTAAATCACAAGGAGTAACAGCCTTAGAGGTGAAAACAGGCTATGGCCTTGATTTAAAAACAGAAATTAAAGTTTTAAAGCTACTTAAAAAAATAAAAAATCTTAAAATTATTTCAACCTACCTTGGTCCTCATGCCGTTCCAAAAGAGTTTAAAACTGCTTCTGAATACATGAATTATATTATTGATAAAGTTTTACCAAAGCTTGCTGCAGAAAAGTTATTTACTCGTGCCGATATTTTTATTGAAAAGGGTTATTTTGGTGAGGATTTAACAAAAAAATATTTTGATGCCTTAAAACAGTATAATGTCCATTTAACTGCCCATATTGATCAATTAACTTGCTCTGGGCTTGTGGGAAACCTTTGTTTAGATAATAGCATTAAGTCATTAGATCATTTGGTACAAGTGGGTGACAAAGGGATTAAGAATTTAAGTAAAAGTGAAATTACATCTGTGTTACTGCCTACGGCTGATTTTTACTTAAAAATGAATTACCCACCAGCCAGAAAGCTTATTGATAGTGGTGCTCGAGTTGCAATTGCGACGGATTTCAACCCAGGATCTGCTCCAAGCCAAGACTTATCTTTTGTTGGTGTTTTATCAAGACTAGAAATGAAAATGACATTGTCTGAAGTGCTCACAGCTTACACACTGGGAGCAGCCTATGCGCTTGGTTTGGAAAAAGAAATGGGTTCCATTGAAGTGGGCAAACAGGCCAACTTTATTTGTTTGGAAGATAACTATGATCAGTTATTTTACAATGTAGGATATCATCCAGTTAAAAAAACAATATATAATGGTGTGTAGTATGGATAAATTAATTATTTTTGATTGTGACGGTACATTAATTGATAGTGAAGTTATTGCCACTAAAGTGTTTCCAGCCTATTGGGCCGAGCATGGGGTAAATATTACTGAGTTAGAATTTAAGGAAAAATTCATTGGTAAAGGTAATAAACACCCAGATGTGATTGAACTCCATAAGTTAATGCCCGAGTACGTAATGGAAGAGGGAGACAGGCTTTGGCAGCAAAGCCTGGAGAGTAACTTACAGCCAGTCAGTGGGATGCTAGAATTAATTAAAAAATTAAAGTGTAAAATTGCTGTTGGGTCTAATAGTTCTCTCCAGCATGTTAAGTGGGCCTTGGGTAAAACTGGTCTAGCCCCCTTTTTTAAAGAGAATGTTTTTAGTGCAAACCAAGTAGCTAATGCAAAACCTTCACCAGATTTATTTTTACATATTGCAAATGAGCAGGGTGTTGCCCTAGAAAACTGCATAGTGATTGAAGATAGTGTTTCAGGAGTGAATGCCGCTCAAGCTGCTGGTATTAAAGTTGTGGCATTTTCTGGAGCTGAGCACTTCACACCCACTTTAGAGCAAAGGCTCATTGATACCCAGCCAGATTACTTTATTTCTAATATAGACGACCTAAATAAGTTATTTGTAGAGTTAAATTACATCCATTAATAATTACGATTATATGGGTTGATGTTTTCTATTTAGTATCGCATCGTCCAATGGGGGCGAAGCACTATTAAATAGAAACCTTATGTATATCGATTGAGCTTACTCACCCTAACTAGACCTAAGTTCTTGTTTTAGGCCATATTCCAATTTAAATTTCACAGGCTAGTAAAGTATCGCTAGTATTTAAATATGAACATTAAATATATAGTTGAGTCAGAGTTTTACTCTAAAAGTTTTGATGGTGCCATTTTTGATGGTCCATTTCGCATTTACTTTGCCCAATATCAAGAGCAAAGTGGCTTAGAGCTTTTTCATCACTTAATTCATACTTACACAAGTTATAATAAAGATATTAAAAGACTTAATAGAAATCTTAAGCGTAAAGTATTTATGTTCATGTATCCAAATAGCCTTGAAAAAAATAAGCATCAGCCTAAGGGTGATCAGAATAAAATATTTATAACTCCATTTAAAACTGATTACATTATTGGTTTCAACTCCAATGCATTAGGTGCCAATAAAAGAGCCTTAGAGCCCTATTTAAAGTTTATATGTGAAAATTGGTTAATGCAGCCATCAAATAAAGTTCAAGAACACTTTAAAGACGATTTTTTAATTCATCTTGATTAGTTTAAGTCTTTGAGCATTAACTGAACTAAAGATTCTTTGCCTTCAATATTTCCGGTAAAATGCGAAACTAGATCCTTATTTTTATTATAAACTTGATGGTAGGGGAGTCCTCGAGTGTGTTTTAAAATCTTATTTTCAAATGCAGGATAATAAGTAGCTGTGCCATCTCCATTCTCATCCCACCACTTTTTAGCTTTTTCGAGATTGGATTTATTATCCACATTTACGAAAATCAGTTTCAAGTTAGGGTTATCTTTAGTCATCTTTTTAAGGTGTGGTATTTCTGTTAGGCAAGGCTCGCACCACTGGGCCCAATAGTTAATATAGTTAATTTTGTTGTTTGAAAGCTCTTTGCTGAAGTCTTCAGAAGCCCAAGGGAGGGCTTTAATATTTAAAACTTGCTGTTTATTTAGCAATTCAATTCGTGTACTTGCCACTAGGGAGGCAGACTCCTTGTTATCTTGATACTGAGATAAAATGAATAGAACTAATAAAATTAGGCAAATAGTCCCAAAAGAGACAAGTTTCATTAGTCTTAATGTTTTTCTTTCTGAAGTGTTCATATGGTGCTACAGTAGTATTGTGAAAAATTTGGGTCAATCAAAAAAAGGTCAGATCGTTGTAGAGTATGTTCTCTTGCTTGTGGTCTCAGTATCCATTGCTTTGGTTATTACACAAACAATGGTGAGTAGAAATAGTGAAAACCCAGGGTTTTTAATAAAGAAATGGAGTGAATTAATTGGTTTTATTGCTTCAGATGATATTGAGTCTCGCCCTTAAAACCCTATAAAAAAATATGTTTTCTTTTTTTAATAATATTGGATAGTTCCCTTTGCATTTGCTCTCTAATATCTGAGGCTATTTCATGTACTAGCTCTTTATCGTTAGCTTTACTTGGCTTGTAAGGTAGGTGTATTGGCTTGAGGAATACTATTTTCCACTTGGCCGGTAGTGGTATTGTATTTAAAGGTAGCGGTAAAACAGTGCCTTTTAAAAACTTGCTAAGCTTTAGCTTCGTAATATTTATATGAGTTTCTTCAGCTCCAATAATCAAACAAGGAATAATGGGGGCCCCTGTTTTAATGGCCATACGCACGAAGCCTCGTTTAAACTCCTGTAGTTTATAGGCTTGGTTAGAAGGCTTAAAGTTTCCATGTTCCCCTTCAGGGAATAAAACAACTAGCTGCTTCTTTTTTAAAAATTTAATTCCATTTGGAGTGGTGGCCTCAACAAAACCCATTTTATTCATGGGTATGGATAGGCCTTTAGTTATGAACCAAAGTGCATGGGTAAGAACTCTTGGTGTTCTTTGACTGACTTTTTGTATATGATGAGACAGTAGTACAACATCAAAGCCTGCAAAGCCAGAATGGTTGGGTGCAATTAATGCAGCTCCTTTTTTAGGAATATTTTCAGCGCCTACAATTTTAAGGCGAAAGTATTTTGTCATGATCTCTAAAATAAAATGAGGTAAGATTTTATAAAAAATGAGCTTGGGGTTTGCTGCCTCAAGATCTATTTTTTCTGCTAAGAGTTGCTTTAAATTAAGTTTCAAAATACTATTCTCCTTAAGCAGGCTCACATAATTTTAATAGATGATCAATAAGTTCTATGGTTTATATCTATAAATACGGGACCAGAGCCTAAGTAAGCATTTTTTTGAGGTGTAAATATGGGCAAATATATTTTAGCAATTGATCAGGGCACCACAGGAAGCTCTGTAAGTATTATGAATTCTAGAGGGAAAATAGTTGCTTTTAATAACCAAGAATTTGAGCAGATTTACCCAAAAGCAGGTTGGGTCGAGCATAACCCAGAAAAAATTTGGAAGAGTGTATTAGTATCCATTAAAAATGTTTTTAAGAAGTCGAAAATTAAACCCAGCGAAATCATTAGTATTGGCATTACCAACCAACGCGAAACTTGCTTAGTTTGGGATAAAAACACAGGTAAACCCATCTATAATGCCATTGTGTGGCAGTGTCGTCGAACCACCGATGCTTGCCAAAAATTAAAAAAGAAGAACTTAGAGAAAGTAGTGCAAAAAAAAACGGGATTACTATTAGACCCATACTTTAGTGCTACAAAAATAGATTGGATACTAAAAAATAAAGGGAAAAAATCAAAAGTAAAAGATTATTTGGCTGGGAATATTGACGCCTATATGGTTTGGAAATTAACAAATAAAAAATCTCACTTTACCGATGTTACTAACGCTTCAAGAACATCATTAATGAATTTAGATACTCTTGATTGGGATCAAGAATTACTTAAAATATTTAAAGTTCCTAAATCAATCTTACCAGAGATTAAAAACTCAAATGACTTATTTGGTGTGACTTCTGGAGTACCAGGTTTACCAAATGGAATACCAATTTATGGGGTTATTGGTGATCAGCAGTCGGCCCTTTTTGGACAGACGGCGTTTAAGTCTGGAGAGGCTAAATGCACCTACGGAACTGGTAGCTTTATTTTAATGAACTCCGGAACTAAAAAAGTAATATCAAAGCAAAAGCTACTAACAACTGTGGCTTGGAAGTTAAAAGGTGAGAAAAAAGCTACCTATGCCTTAGAGGGCGGCGCTTTTATTTGCGGTGCTGCAGTACAATGGTTGCGAGATGAAATGGGCTTTATTAAATCAAGTAGTGAAGTTGAAAAACTAGCGAATTCCGTAAAAGACACACTAGGTGTGCAATTTGTGCCGGCACTGGCAGGTCTTGGCGCTCCATTTTGGCAGCCTGAAGCCAGAGGAATAATTACTGGTTTAACCAGGGGGGTGAAAAAGGCCCATTTAGCTAGGGCCACTCTAGAAGCCATGGCTTTGCAAAATGTTGATATACTTACAGCTATGGAAAAAGATTTAGGTAAAAAATTAAAAAACTTACGTGTTGATGGTGGAGCTGCAGCCAATAACTTATTACTTCAAATGCAGGCAGACTTTTTGGGGGCCTCTATCTACAGACCAAAACTAACCGAAACCACTGTGGCTGGTGCGGCATTCATGGCCGGTATTGGTGTTGGCTTGTGGAAGAATAAGGCTGAGTTAACTAAAATTAACAGTATAGATAAGCAATTTAAAAATAAATTATCCCCAACTTTAAGAAAGAAAAGGCTTAGTGAATGGTCTAAGGCTGTGAGTAAAACAGTTTAATTATTTAATGAAGTCGGTATTTTTATCTGTAGCCATAGCAAAAAGGATATCTTGCTCTAGCCAAACTAAGACAGTTGTACCATTTTCAAAAAACTTAAATGGCAGCTTAGACTTATCAACATCTAAGTAATTAGCTTGGTATAGCGTAGAAAAAGTATCATTAATTCTAATTTTAATTTGTGCAGCAATTTTTCCTTGTATTGAACAATATCTTCCGCCAACTGTTGAGTAATCATTTAGGTGTTTAGGATTAATAATTTTAAAATCAAGCTTTGTGAGTTTATTATTTAGGTCTGCCATGCTACTAGCAAGGTATTCAGTAGGTAATCCTTTTTTATGATTGTAAATAACTTCTCTTGCAATTTTAGTCAGATTATCTGACGAATTGTTAAAGTAATAAAAGCTGAATAGACCAATCATTAGCAAAGCTAGGGTAGCAGAGAGTGATTTAATATTTAGTAAATTTGATTTCGATCTACTGCTTTGCAGTTCAAGTAAAGTATTTAATTGAGTTTTAGAAAGTTCATAAGAGTTATATTTTTGTTTAACTTCATTTATTAAGTTATCCATTATACCCTCCATATTTTTGTCGAATCATATCTTTCAAGCGTTTTAGCTGTGATGTAATTGTTCCTCTTGGTGTGTTTGTCAAATGGGCTATCTCTTTAGTGGTATAGCCTTGGACATAAGTTAAAAATAATAGTTCTCGCTCTTTTGGTTTTAACTGCTTTAATAGTCTTTCAGCTGCTAACTTGTTGTCGATATCAAGGGAGGATTCATCAATGATACTTTCATCATGAAGCGGTATACTTGTTTTATAGTGTTTTGATTTTACTAGATCAAAAAAACTATTTCTTATTGTACGTTTGGCATAAGCCATTCGGTTTAAAATAAATGATTTAGTAATTATCTTTTCAATACAGGAATGAACAAGGTCATAGGCAAGTTCTTCATTATTAGTTAATGAGGTTGCGTACTGATATAATTGATTAAGTTCATTTTCACCAAACATATTTAACTATTACTACTATGTACTCCTTTATAAGTGAATCTTATTAGTAAGACGACTCATTTACCGATTTGATTGCAACTTTTAATAACCCTATGATATTAGTGGTTTATGCCTTTGCAATTATTGCAAGTAAACCCTGATCTATTTGAAGTATAAAAAGTAGGCAATATTTTGTAAGGTCCTCTTAGCTCGATAATGAGTAAATTAAAAGGGGGAAAGATGAGGAAACTAATAATACTAATAACAACACTTATGCTGGGCTCACAGGCTTTTGCAGGAGTAATAAGCTGTGTTGCCACTCAAGCTAATGATCAGTCAGTAAAATTAAAATTTCAAATTGACTATATGCCACCAGCTTCAATAATTATTTTTGATGAGTCATTAGTGGAAGAAGCTGATGTAACTGAGTTAGTAATAAACTTTTCTTCATTATCAATAATAAAAGGTGAACGTTTAATGGCTGCAAGTGCTGTAACTCCAAATAGTTCTGTTGTTGGAGCTGACTTCAGGTTTAAGTCTGTGGGTGAGTCTTTTAAAAATGCAACATTGAAAGTGGGCCTAAGAGATGTTTTTGGTTTAATAGACCATTCAAAAATCTATACTGTTCAATGTAATTAGCCCGTATGCACGAAGTGCATGTAAGGGCGATAAACAAAAGTTTTTAACTTGTAACGTGTCCGTCCCTATTGGACGGCGCGGAACCAGTTAAAGTACCTTTTTCCCGTATGCACGAAGTGCATGTAAGGGCGATAAACAAAAGTTTTTAACTTGTAGTTGAAGTTGAACCTAGTATTACTTTTTTTAAATAAAATTAGAAAGTAACTTGATAAAGCCATATTTTTAAATCTCAAAGTAAATTATTTTTGTTCACGCGCAGTTGCATTGACGCTATGAGATCACGAAGTGACTCATAGTGGCTGGCGCATGTTTGAGCATGAGCATAAATAATTTACTTTGAGGTTTAAAAATCACTCTAGCACTGATAAATATTAAGAAGTACCTGCTTTTACATCCTACCACGCATTTTTGGATCAAATGCATCTCGGAGTCCATCACCTAAAAAGCTAAAAGCAAATAGTGTTAATGCCATAGCCACACTTGGTGCAATGATTAAGTGTGGGTAACTTTTCATAAGTGCCCAACCTTCATTGGATAAAACACCCCAACTACTGAACGGTGGTTGTAGTCCTAGCCCTAAAAAGCTTAAGAAACTTTCAAATAAAATATTACTTGGCACTTGCAGCGTTAATAAAATAATTACAGGGCCCATAATATTAGGAATAATATGTTTCCATAAAATATACATGGGCTTAGCACCAATAGACTGTGCAGCCTCCACATATAGCATTTCTTTGGCTTGTAGAACTTGCCCTCTCACAACACGAGCAAGAGTCACCCAACTGGCAAGGCTTAGAGCCATTAATATACTTGTTAAGGCCTTAAGCTCTGGGTTTTCAAATAAGTCTAAAGAATCAAAAATAACTTTTACTAGGATCATTAATACTAGAGTTGGAATTGAGAATAGTAAATCAACAATTCTCATCATAATTCTGTCCACGATTCCGCCAAACCAACCTGAAATAGCACCATAAATACTACCAATAATTAAGGAGATCACAGCGGTAAATACAGCTACGGCCATGGACATTCTTGCGCCATAAATTAATCTAGAAAGTTGGTCGCGACCAAGACTATCCGTACCCAACCAAAACTTACCACTTGGTCCTTGTAAAATAGCATCCATGTTCTGTGTTTCATAAGAGTAAGGGGCAATAAATTTTGCAAAGATAGCAACTATGCATAAAAAGATAATAAAATATAAAGAAACCATTGCTGACTTATTTTTTTTAAGTCGATAAATGGAATCTTGCCATAAGCTTCGTGAGGGTTGGTTTAAACTATTACTCATGACAATTTAATCCTTGGATCAAAATACGAATAAAGAATATCTACTAGCAAATTGGAAGTAATTAAAATAGCTGAATATAAAAGTGTAACTCCCATAATTAAAGGGTAATCACGGTTAGTTACACTAGCCACAAAGTGTTTTGCCAAACCAGGTATTGCATGGATCTGTTCAATGATGAATGACCCAGAAAGTAGACCAGCAACTAAAGGACCAGCATAGGTTAAAACAGGTATTAGTGAATTTTTTAAAACATGTTTAAAAAGTACAGCAGTTTCTGATAAGCCTTTGGCTTTTGCGGTTCTAATGTAATCAGAGGCAATCACTTCAAGAACGCTAGCTCTAGTTAAACGAGCAATAGTGGCTGCTGGTCGAGTCCCTAGAGCTAAAACTGGTAATATGTAATAAGCGGTTCCACTCCACATGGCTGCGGGCAGAAGTTCAAATTTATAACAAAAAATCAAAATAAGGACGGGTGACACAACAAAAACGGGAAGTGCAACTCCGCTAATGGAAAAGAACATCAGTAAGCGGTCAGTAAACTTATTATGTCTAGAGGCTGCCCATACACCAGCAGGTATTCCAATTAAAAAGGCTAAAATTAAAGAGTAAATGCCCAATTCAATACTGGCTGGCATAGACTCAGCAAGCATTTCTGTGATCGGGCGGCCAATGTATTTGTAAGACTCACCAAAGTCTAATGTAAATACGCCGGCTATGTAGTCGTAGTACTGCTCGTAAATTGGAGCATCTAAGTTGTATTTTTTAGCAATGTTCTCCATAACTTCTGGAGGCAATGTTTTTTCTTGGTCAAAAGGGCCGCCAGGGAGGACCCTGAGTAGTAAAAAAGTAAAGGTGGCTACGGCAAATAAAGTTAAAAAGGCTTCGATAAAACGAAAAAATATATATGAAAATATTTTCATTTTGAATACATAAACTGCAAAGGCAAATAAAATAACTGCACCTGTCGCCCAAAGCACAGGAGGAGCCATTTCAAATCCTAAAAAACTATTTATGGTTAGAATTAGAATCCATAAAACTAAGGCTGGAAAAGCCAGCCCTTTAAGTTTATCTATCACTGAAGAACAACCTTTTTATATTTTCTGCGGTCCATAACATTTACAGGGTAGTTTTTTACACGCTTATTAATAAGAGCATGTTTAACACCAGAGTAAATTGGAATTACAGGTACACCTTGCTCAGTAAGAATTTTTTGCGCTTGAGTATAAAGGCTACGACGCTTTTCCTTGTTGTTGATACTTACTGCTTGATTAATGATTTTATCAAACTCTTTATTTCCCCACTTAGTGTGGTTGTTGTCAGAATAAGAAGTCATTAAGTTTAAAAAGTTATCAGGATCTGGGAAGTCAGCAACCCAACCCATACGATATATGTGTGGAGTGTCTGATTTTAATTTTCCTAAGTAACTTTTCCACTCTTCGTTCTTGATCTCAACATTAATGCCTAAGTTTCTTTTAAGCTGTGCTTGAACATTTTCAGCAATTCTTTTGTGATCTTCATTAGTATTATAAGCTAATTCAATTTTAGGCATTGTTGTAGGATCTTTAAAGCCGGCTTTAGCTAGGAATTCTTTAGCTTTACCAGGGTTAAAGCCAGTTCCAACACTTGGCTCGTGACCAAACATTCCAGCAGGAACCCAACTAGTCATTGGCTTTTGTCCACCTGAAAGCATTGTAGTAATTTCTTTTCTGTCGATGGCATGAGCAATTGCCTTTCTAACGTTAATATCATTCATTGGCGGTTTAGATGTGTTCATGCCGTAGTAATAAAGAAGTAAGTAGCCATTTTCTTTATAGCCAGGTTTCTTTTTGAGAACACTTAACTCTGCAGATGGTAGTGGAGTTTGTACATCTAATTTACCAGTTTCAAATAAGGTAATGGCTGTAGATTTTTCCATGATCATATAAGCTAAAATATTTTTAGTTTTTGCTTTTTCACCATAGTACATTTCGTTTCTTTCTAGAACGATGGCTTTATCATGATCCCAAATTTTTAAGTTGTATGGACCTAAGGTTACAATATTTTTAGGCTCTGTCCATTTGTCGCCATGCTTTTTTATAACATCTAAACGAACTGGATATGTACAGTGGTGAGTTAATAAGTATGGGAAGTAACTTTGAGGTGCTTCAAGTTGAACAACGATCTGACCTTTTTCATTAATTTTAACACCAACATCTTTGAAGTCTTTGACTTCACCTTTATTAAACTTAGTTGCATTTTTAATTCCAAATAAGAAGTATGCATATTGTGAAGCTGTAGCAGGAGCTAATAATCTTTCCCATCCATCAATAACATGTTGAGCTGTAAATGGTTTGCCGTCATTCCACTTAACACCCTCGCGAATTGTGAATGTCCATGTTTGAGCATTGTTACTAGAGGTCCACTCTTTAGCCAGTGATGGCATAAGACCAAGCTCAGGATCGCTGAAGTTGTACTCGACTAAGCCTTCCATAATGTTATCTTGGATTTCAGCAGATGTAGTATCTGTAGAGATGCTCCAATCCATTGAAGGTGGTTCACTAGTGATATTAATTTTTAAAGTTTCCTCATGTTTTAAGCCATACTCAGCCTTTTGTTTTTTGGTGCATGATAGAGCTACTAATGAACTAATAACTACAAGCCATAAACTTAAACGCATAATTTTTCTCCAATTTTTAGTCGTTTTTGAATTCCCAAGAAATGTTGGGTAATTCAGAGGTTTTCTCGTTTTAAACGCTATCTGTCAAGCTTTGATAGGGGTTGAGAGGGGGTATTGGGTGTAGGAAACCACTAATATATTAAATATTCTTAAATCCTTGAGGAGGGAATATTGATAGCCTAAATTTCTGGGTAAATATTTTTAAAACTTCGTCTTAGCCTTTTGCTTGAGTATCGCGTCGCGCTTCGCGTATCCGCACTGTGTTCAACTGAAAGGTGCCAAAGTGCGAAGACGCGATGCTGCCGTAAGTGCGCTCTAGCAAAAGGCTAAGACGAAGATTTGAAAATATTTACTCAGAGATTTAGGGCACTAAAGGACTAATTCCAGTCCTCTTTAGTTGGCACGGGGCCTTCAATTTTTACCGGAATATTCTTTGCTAAGAATTCCATGGGCTTAGTATTGTTATAGTAAGCCATATTGTAGGATCCATAGTAGCGAGTTACCCTTTTTACATAGTTTCTAGTCTCAACGAATGGAATATGTTCAATAAACTCATCGAGCTCTAAATTACCGAATTTTGACAACCAAGAGGTCACTCTATGAGGGCCAGCATTATAGGCGGCGGCAGCCAGCGGAATTTGTTGATTAAACTTCCCTAATAACCGACTTAAATATCTTGTACCTAATTTGATATTAGTTTTAGGCTCTTTTAGGTAAAGCCCTTTGTCTTCTGGTTCGCCAAGTAATTTTACAATTTTTACGGCTGTGTATGGCATAAGTTGCATCAGTCCTTTGGCTCCCACTGGTGATTCAGCTTCTGGGTTATAACGGCTTTCTGCTTTCATTATTGACCAAACAAAAGTTTTTGGTACGTCAAAAGATTTAGAATATTTTAAAACAGAGTCTTTGAATGCAAGCGGGTAGGCTGATTTCCAAATATCTCTATCTTTACTTAACTGTTTGTCAGAGTACTGAGGAAATAATTTTATTTCCGTTAAGTAACTGGCGCGTGTAAACTTTTTTAAAGTTTGATAGTTTTTAACAAAGTCATTGTATAGAGTACGATCATTGATATGTGCTTCGATCAGTTTCAAGTCACGATAAGCCCATGAAACCTGCCCCATACTTATTAAGGCTTTCACACGATCAATGTTTTTTTCAATTCTTGGTTTAGACCAAAACTGAGAAGCTGTTTTCAGTTCAGTCTCTTCGCTAGTCACCTTTTCATCACTATCAGTAAGTGTATCTTCACTGGCGGTCATGTCTATTTGGGCTCTTGTAAGCAAGGAGCTTAAGTTTTCATTTATTGAAGATAAACCTCTTAATGGGTTTCCTTCAGTGGAGTCATTCATAATTGGCTTTGGTCCAAGCTGCTTAAGCCTAGAGGTAGAGGCAAATGAGTAGTACCCTTTTTTTGGATCACTTTTTAGGTGCTCAAAAATATACCTTGCCACTTCTTTTTCATTTAATTTTAAGTAACTCATGCCAAGCCAGTACTGGATTCTTTCTACTGGGTACTTTCTCCAGCCTCGTCTGCTCTTCTTTCTTTTTGTTAAGATAGCTTCAAAGCCATTAATTGCTGAACGATAATGACCTCTTAAGTACTTCATCCAAGCTATGTGATATTGGGCGTCCTTATTCAGAGTTGAACCAGGGTAAGTTTTAATAAACTGTTTGTATTTTCTGGTTGCACCGTCATAGTCTTGGAACTGATAACTTAAAAATGCAGAACGGAATAAGGCCGTTTTTCCTCGTGGGTGATTGGGTTTCATTTTGAAGGCTTTATGATAGCTACCCACTGCAGTTTGGTATTGGCCGGCCTTAAATGAAGCATAGCCTAACAGCATTAAGTACTCAAATTCACCTTTTTTATTTTTGTAGTTTTTAAGAAGAATAGCTAATGCCTCATCCACATTTCCAATATGCAAATGGTACTCAGCCATTAAGCTTTCCACATCATTGATTTTTCGAATATGATTTTTATTAGTTGAGTTTGCACTCAATGTTTCAATTGATTTTTTTAATAATTCTATATCGCTTTTTGCAAACTCATCTTTTCCTGACCACAATAATTTTTTTATACGGCGCTTTTTCTCATAATAGGTAGGGTTACAGTTAGTGCCTTTATTTTGTACTTGGTTTGTTGCTAGGTTTATATTCCAGTGGTCTACGTATTTACTAAAAGGGTAGTTAGAGTAAATGTTTCTAGCCCATTTACACATTTTTACCCGATCATCCTTTATGGAATATAAATTAATTAAATTCCATACAATCTCTGGCTGTCTTTTGTGGCTACGGTATGGACGGCGTATCTCAGAAAATAAATTTAATGATTCATCATATTTTTTTTGTGCATAATGAACTTTAGCTAAGTAGTATTGTATATCGCGTTTAAGAGATAAAATTGGATTTTTCTCAAGAGCCATTTTAAAATTAGTTTCAGCGAGATCTAAATTTTCTCTAGCCTCCCACTCAATTAAGCCTTTCATAAAGTATGCGTAGTCTTGTAGTGGGATTTTATATTCAATAGCTTTATTAATATATGTACGTGCTTTTTTATAGAAGCTTAATTCAAAAGCGTATTTACTCATTAAAAAATAACGATAGGACTCTTTGTTTGCAATAAGTTCTAAATTTTCTAATACTTTTAATGCTTTTGGAATTTCACCTTTTTCATGTAACTGCACTGCCTCTTTAAAAGAGGTTTGATCAATGATTTGTTTAACTTCAATTGAAAATGATTGAATAGAAAACATACAAACAAAAATAAATAAAAATAATTTCACAGGTTATACTCCATTTAGATGCACTGGTGTAAATAGCCAAAACCAGTTCATATATTGTATCCAATTGTGATTCACATCCGTAGGCCATTTTTTAGAACTCGACTGAGGAATAATCAAAAAAATGACCCTAGACTTTAGTAGTAGTAATGAGAACGCCGTAGGCGTGAGGCTCATTACGAACAAGTAAACAAAAATTTATGACGAACTGTCCCCAATGGACAGTGCGGTCATCAATTTTTATCCAAGAGAACGCCGTAGGCGTGAGGCTCATTACGAAAGGGTAAACAAAAATTTATGACGAACTGTCCCCAATGGACAGTGCGGTCATCAATTTTCCTCAGCTTTTGTCTGGACTAAGTAGTTTATCAATTTGTTTATAGTTTTTAATTCTTATAAAACTGGAGTCACTTTTTCTTTGAGTACTATCTAAGAGCCAGGGTTTTGTGACTTTATGAAAGATAAAGTTTATTTTAAGAGACTTTAAAAAACCAATATATTCAGGGCAATTTTCAGGAAGCTCTGGTCTTGTGCCCAATCCATTTTTTATAAATCGCTTTATAACATTAAAAGCACATCTAATGGGATGAATATCTAAGAAGTAGATAATGTCTGCTTCGCGCAAGCCTTTTTTTGTTATGCCCTCAAGCACCCAAGAGTCTTTTGATAAAACTTTCGAAATCATTTCATCTCGTTCTTTTTTAGGAGTTTGTACCCAGCCACTTTTCCAAACTATTTTATCAAGACCATATAATGGAATTCCATGTTGCTTTGCTAGTCTTTTGCCTAAAGAGCTTTTTCCAGAGCCAGAATTTCCTGAAACTAAAATTTTCATTTAGTATTTAGACATTAAATCTAAAGAGCATGACATCGCCATCAACAACAACATATTCCTTACCTTCAGAGCGGTATTTGCCGGCCTCTTTAACTGCGGCTTCATTTTTTAATTCAAATAAATCTTCACAGTGAAAAGTTTCTGCACGGATAAATCCACGTTCAAAATCAGAGTGAATAACTCCGGCTGCTTGTGGTGCTTTGTAGCCTTTGCGAATGGTCCAAGCGCGCACCTCTTTTTCACCAGCTGTGAAATAAGTAATTAAATTTAGAATTTTATAACTTTCAGAGATTAAGCGATTTAAGCCAGGCTCAGTAAGGCCAGAGGCTTCTAAAAACTCAGCTTGCTCTTCGGGTTCTAGTTGAGAGATTTCACTTTCTAATGAGCTACATACAATGATAGTTTCATTGTTTTCAGCGCAGGCAATGCCTTGAACCACTTTTACATACTCATTGTTGCCATCTAAATGCTCTTCACTCACATTACAAACATATAAAACAGGCTTGGTGGTGAGTAATTGCAGCTCTTTAACAACGTAAGCGTAGTTATCATCTACTTCTACAGTTCTGGCCGGTAAACCCTCTTCAAGAGCTTTGTGTATGGACTCAATAACCACAAGCTCCGCTTGAGCCTTTTTATCACTACCAGCTCGAGCTAGTTTACGAGTTTTTTGTAATCTTTTTTCAACGCTTTCAAGGTCTGCAAGCATAAGTTCTGTATTAATAGTTTCAATGTCACGCTTAGGATCAACACTACCAGAAACATGAATAACGTTATCATCTTCAAAGCAGCGTACAACATGTAGTATGGCATCTGTTTCTCTGATGTTAGCTAAAAATTGATTACCTAAACCTTCCCCTTTGCTAGCTCCAGCAACAAGGCCTGCAATATCAACAAACTCCATGCTTGTTGGGATAGTAGTTTTTGGTTTAATAAGTTCAGTAATTTGATTTAAACGTTTATCAGGCACTGTAACTACGCCAACGTTAGGGTCAATAGTACAAAAAGGGTAGTTGGCTGATTCAGCTTTTGCACTCGTTAATGCATTAAAAAGTGTACTTTTCCCAACATTTGGTAAACCTACTATTCCACACTGTAAACTCATCTTTATTTCCTTTGATTAAATAAATTAGCAGTTTTTTCGTAGCCATTTTTTATAAAACTACATACGCAATCACTAGAAAGACCTAGTAAATCGCCAAATTCATTTTGTTCATCATTTGTAAAGTCTTGTAATACATAATCAGCCACATCCATGCGTTTGTTGCTCGGACGACCCACGCCAAATTTTAAGCGAACATAATCATTAGTGCCCAAGACTCTATGAATATCACGAATACCATTGTGGCCACCATGCCCACGCGCCTTTTGTAATTTAATTTTTCCAAACTCTTGGTCTATGTCATCTTGAATAACAATAATATCTGGAACTTCAATTTTATAATAAGACATGATCTCGCCAACAGAATCGCCAGATAAGTTCATGTAGGTTTGCGGCTTTGCAAGGATAACTCGCTCGCCTTCAATTTGACCTTTTGAGATTAAGGCTTTTTGCCCATTGCTGAAGGGGCCAGTCCTTTCGGATTGCACCAAAGCATCAACAGCAATAAAGCCAATATTGTGACGATTGAGTAGATATTTTGATCCGTGATTACCTAGGCCGACAACTAAATGCATAAAATAGTTTTATGAATCTACTTTTTGTCGTCAGCAGCTGGAGTGGCAGCAGCGGCTGGAGCAGCAGCATCACCTTCGGCAGCAGCAGCTGGATCAGCAGCAGCTTCTTCTTTCGCTTGAGATACAGTGGCAATAGTGTCATCAGGAGATGAAATTAAAGTCACTTTGTCAGAGCCGAGCTCAATATCAGACACATGGAAATTTTCATTTAAACCAAGGTTAGTGATATCAACAATGAAAGCCTCAGGAATTTCAATTGGTAAACATTCAACTTCAATTGATCTCATAAGAATGTTAAAGATACCGCCTTCTTTTACGCCAATAGAAGTACCTTCGTACTTGATCTCAACGTCAACCTTCACAGTTTGAGTCATATCTGGAACTAGGAAGTCCAAATGTACAGGGCGACGGCTTACAGGATGAATAGATATATCTTTTTTAAGAACTAGTAACCCATCAATGTCTTTGTCGTCAGACTTAAGCTTAAAAATTTCGTTATCAAACTTTGCTGAAGAGTATTTAATTACGTCGTTTTCAGTAACACTAAAGTTAATGTTTTTAGTTTTAGGCCCATAACAAACAGCTGGGATCATTTTGTTTACACGTAATGAGCGTGAGTTGTGTTTACCAGTTTTACGAGCAACTGCTTTTAATTCTATTTGTGTTCCTGCCATTTTAAACCTCTTTTTTTATTTTAAATTTAATCAAATAATGCACTTACTGAGTCATAGCGATTAATACGTTTTATAACTTCAGCTACTACAGGTGCAACACTAATAACTTCAATCTTTCCACACTCTTGGGCTGGGCCTGAAAGGGGAATGGTGTCTGTTACTAAAACCTTTTCAATTGGGCTTTCCACTAATCGTTGGATAGCTGGGCCCGATAAAACAGGGTGAGTAGCAACTGCAATCACTCTTTTTGCACCATTATTGAGTATGCTGTCAACAGCTTGAGTCAAAGTTCCTGCTGTATCTATCATATCATCGATAATAATAGCTGTTTTGCCTTTAACATCTCCTATTAAATTCAATGCTTTAGCTTCATTTGGCCCTGTTCGGCGCTTATCAATAATGGCAATGGGGCATTTGATTCTTTTAGCAAAAGCACGAACCCTTTCGACGCCACCAGCATCTGGGCTCACTGCCACAAACTCATCCCCTTCTCCGTAGCGATCCTTCCAGTCACGAGCAAGAGTTGGAATGGCATAAATATGATCTACTGGCCCATCAAAAAAGCCTTGTATTTGGGAGGAGTGTAAATCCACAGATAAAAGACGGTCAGCTCCAGCAGTGCTTAAAAGTTTAGCTACTGTTTTTGCTGAGATAGGGGCTCTAGGAGCTACTTTGCGGTCCTGCCTTGCGTAACCGTAATATGGCATTACAGCTGTGATTTCATTGGCCGAGGCTCGGAGTAAGGAATCAATAAGTATAAATAATTCCATATAGTTTTGGTTCACAGGAGGGCAGGTGCTTTGAATTATGAAGCAGTCATTACCGCGAACACTTTCGTGGATTTCAACCTGGATTTCACCATCAGCAAAGCGAGAAATATCACATTTTCCCAGTTCAAAGCCGCCGTGTTTGGCCACACTTTCAGCGAATTCAGGATTAGAATTACCAGCAAAAATCTTAAGATCACCCATGACAGAGTAAGTATCTTAATTAGACCTTAATGTCTAGAATCAAAGTGAATTCAAGAAAAAATGTAACGCTAATATTCTTACAATCTGAAATTCTGATTAGGTCCTGTGCAAGTGGGTGTATTGACGTTTCCTCTAGTCAGTTAAGAGACTAGATGAAACGTCAACACGCCCTAAGCTTTAATTGAGGTTGTTGGCTTTAGTATAAAGCTAGGTAAAATTTATTTAAATACTTCAAATCTATGGGAATTATGGGGTGGTAATGATTAGGTAACCGGCTTAGTTTCGATTAATTCCAACCTTTGTCCAGTGCTCAGGCTTTGTAAAATAGGGTAGATTATAGTTAAGGAGTTATTATGATTTATAGATTTACATTTATGGTTATATTCTTTTTTTCGCAAATAAGTTTAATATCTGCAAAAACCGCAAATACTGATCAGCTCTTTGGTGCACCAATAAAATGGACAGCAGATAAAAAAGAAAGCACGCAGATTAAAAAATTTTTGGATAATAATAAAAAAAGTCTACAAGGAACATTTGATCCAGATTGTGTTTATAAAAAACTAGGAAATAAATACTGTGGAAAAAATATTAACAAAGGTATTTTGAGCGGTATTGAAAGGTTGTCAAAAGAGCTTGCTAAGGAAACCGACGG
Organism: uncultured Bdellovibrionales bacterium; assembly: GCA_938001965.1. GTDB lineage: Bacteria > Bdellovibrionota > Bdellovibrionia > Bdellovibrionales > UBA1609 > JAHDIR01. Next base: position 18,788 of record CALLBC010000119.1, read on the forward strand.
TGCTTTTAGTCATATAATTCAAAACAAGAGAGATTTTGCGGCTGTGTCTCAAGGTTATATTTTAGATATGTTAAAAACCCAAACAAAGGGGAAGAGCTCTTTTGATTTTTCAGGTGATATTTATTTTTCAAATAAAAGTAAAAAAAAGGTAAACTTAACAGTGATGGACTCCATTCATCCAGGGATACCTTTTGCAAAAGTAGAAATGAACGATGGCTGGATGATCACTTCGGCACTTTCAAATAGAACAAGACATAAAAAAAACATTAAAAGCTTTGATATGGTTAAAAGAGTAGTTTTGTTTGGCAGCAAAAATATTGAAGGTGCAAGGTTAGATGCTTGGTCTACGGCCATCATTGCAGGTGGGTTGCCAGTTATAAGAAAGCTAAGAAAGAATAAAAAATATAATAATTTGTGGGGCTATATGTATTTTGACATGAAAGATAAAGCAGTTTGCTCTCCCAATATAAATTGCAACTTTATAGATAAAAACAAAAGACTCATAACGATGAGTTTATAAATAGTGAGGGTTTGTATGAGATTACTTTTTTTCCTAATTTCGTTTTTAATGTTTACAAGTTTAAGTGCTGCAAATCCTTGTAAATCGAATTTAGACTTTAAAGATAATAATAAGTTTGACTTAAAAATACCTGGCGTTCTATTTTTT
>CALLBC010000120.1 GCA_938001965.1 uncultured Bdellovibrionales bacterium
AATATGTCACGTTAAGTGATTCCTTGTTAAAGCATGATTTGTTGCTACAATAAATCATGCAAAAAAATTGGATGACTACTTTATCTGCATTTACTAAGCCCTCTAATATAGCTATGCTATTTCTAGGGTTTTCAGCAGGATTACCAATTTTACTAATATTTTCATCATTATCACTATGGTTAAGAGAGGCTGGCGTTGAACGATCAGCCGTTACTTTTTTTAGCTGGGCAGCACTTGGCTATTCATTTAAGTTTATTTGGGCACCTTTAGTTGATCGCATACCTTTACCAGTTTTAGGAAAGCTTGGCCGAAGGAGGTCTTGGCTCCTGTTATCTCAAGCCTCAATTATGGTTGCTATTGTGGGGATGGGTTTGACTGATCCAGTAGCTTCAGACTCTGCACTAACAGTTATGGCATTATTTGCAGTCTTACTAGGCTTTTCCTCTGCAACTCAAGATATAGTGATTGATGCTTATAGGATTGAATCAGATGAGTCGGACATGCAAGCCATTTTATCATCCACATATATTGCCGGCTATAGAATAGGAATGATAGTGGCAGGTGCTGGTGCATTATTTTTAGCTAGTTATCTAGGTTCAACTAAAGAAGTATACAGCTATAGTGCTTGGATGTGGACATACATTATTATGGCTTTATGTATGTTAGTGGGAGTGCTCACCACTATTTTTATTCCAGAGCCCAAAACAGATAGATCTTTAGAAGAAAATTATACTACGAAAGATTATTCGAACTTCTTTATCTTATTTATAATTTTAACGGGTATATTTATTTTAACGTTTTTTACAATTGGTAAAGTAAATACTGAATTAAAAAACTATTTGGTATTACACTTAGGTAAGGGGTTAGGAAGCTTTATTATTGAGTTTATGAAGTTAGCTTTATCAATTTTAGCTGCCGTTTTTGTAGGTAAATTAATTTTGAAAACTAAATTTGTAAACCAAAAAATGGTGATGAATACATATGTTGCTCCAGTTAAAGATTTTTTTAAAAGATATGGAAAGGAAGTCTCAATATTATTACTTTGTCTAATTGGAATGTATCGTGTGAGTGATATTGTATTGGGCGTGATATCAAATGTATTTTACCAAGATTTAGGTTTCACTAAAGATCAAATTGCAGCGATTGTTAAGACTTTTGGCCTTATAATGACTTTAGTGGGTGGTTTTTTAGGTGGTATTTTAACGGTGCGCTTTGGAGTTATGAGAATATTATTTTGGGGAGCGGTATTATCAGCTGGAACTAATTTATTATTTATGGCCTTAGCTGAAATGGGTAACAACCTTCCAATGCTTTATTTAGTAATTTCTGCTGACAACCTTGCTGCCGGGCTTGCCAGTGCTGCTTTCATAGCTTTTTTATCGAGCTTAACAAATATTTCATTTACGGCTGTGCAATATGCAATTTTCTCATCTTTAATGACACTGCTACCTAAAGTATTTGGCGGATACTCAGGCTCTATGGTAGATAGCTTTGGCTATTCAAAGTTCTTTTTAATTACAGCAATAATGGGATTACCAGTACTATTTTTAATATGGATAGCTGGAAATAAATTAAGCTTAAAAAAATCTTCATCCTGAGTTCTTAGTTAGTTATCAATAATATAAATCCCGTCATCCATATACTGCGCTCTGGATGACGGAGTTTACAATCTGGCTAACGGAACTTCGCACTCAGGGTGATGTAGCAGAAAAGTGTTTATCTAAATATTTATTTTATTATTTGTAGCTCTGATAGCTGTTTGAGTACTTTCGATTAAAGTTGGATCATTTTTTTCTTTGCGAAGTTCAAGTGCATTATTAAAATACTTTAAGGCCAGGTCAAATTTACTTTGATCAAACAAGCATTTTCCAAAGTGCTGGTAAGCAAAATCTAAGAAGTGGTGATAGTCATTATTTTCCTTACAAATAGAAATGACATCTTCAAAAATTTGAGTGGCACTGGTGAAATCTTCCATCCAATGGAATGTATGGGCTAATCGTAATGAGTTAGCTAATATGTAATTTTGACTGAGGTTATTTTCTTTGGCTAACTGAATGGCTTGAGTGAAAACAATTTTTGCTTCAGCGAGATGTTTGACTCTGCGACTATAGCTTCCAATTTGGCCAAGTACTCTAACCTTTAGCTCTATATCATCTGACTCAAGATACTCAGATAAGATCTCAATGGCTTTTAAATGATCTTTGTGATTATCAGGATAATCACGAAGGTCATCAGGGTTTATAGTAGAAGATAGGTTTAAATTTTCTAACAAATTTTCAGACATAAAAACTTAAGAGTTATGGCCTTGATGAGCGTCTGCCACCGCCACTACTAGGTTTACCAGAGCGCTTTCTACCGCCGCCACTGCTTTTTCCACCAGAATTAGGTTTGCCTTTGTCGCCGCGTCCACGAGCAGATCTTCCGCCGCCGCCAGAGTTGCTTCTTCTTGGTCCTCTGTCACGACCACCGCCACCACTTCGGCGACGTCCACGACCTCTTCCTCGTCCATCGCCACCACCTGTACGGGCTTGAGCATCACCTTCTATGTCTGAGGCAGCATCATATTGGAGAAGTTTTTTGTTGAATTGCCAAGTAAACATTAGCTTCATAATTTCATTACGAGTCAGGTCCTTTAATTTATCTTCAAATAAGTTAAAAGTACTATCGATAACAAAGTTATCACCACGAGTTTTAATGACATCAATAATTTTACCAGCGTTTTTAATTTCAAGTTCAATACGTCTTTGTTTTAAGTCTTCGATTGAAGGAAGCTTTTGTAATTCTATTTTTTTATTTACATGCTTTTCAATCTTTTTAATTACATAAGCAGTTTTTGGGCAAACAATTGTAAAGGCTTTCCCTTTTTGTCCGGCACGTCCAGTACGTCCAATACGATGAACGTAACTTTCATTATCCTGTGGAAGCCCATAGTTGATAACATGAGTTAAGTTATTAACGTCAATTCCACGTGCAGCAACGTCTGTACATACCATAATGTTAACTTTTTTAGATTTAAATTTTTGCATGGAGCGTTCACGCTCACCCTGTCCCATATCGCCATTTAAAGTTTCAATAAAGTAGCCACGGTTACGTAAGTCATCACCAACATCTTTAGTTTCTAATCTTGTACGACAAAAGATAATTCCATACATTTCTGGAGCGTTATCAATAATTCGAGCCAGGGACTCCTTAAAGTATCTTGGTTGAACAATAAAGTACCTTTGTTCAATATCATCATTACTAACTGATTTCTTAGCAATTTTAACCATTTCGTAGTCATTAAATGATTTTTTAATAAGCTTTAAAATACCAGTAGGCATAGTTGCAGAGAACATTATAAGTTGTCTTTCTTCATTAAACTTATCTAAGATAAATTGAACGTCTTCAAGGAAACCCATATTTAACATTTCATCAGCTTCATCTAAGATGCAAAACTTTGCAGTGTTGAGTTTTAACATTCCACGCTTAACAAAGTCTTTCACACGGCCAGGAGTTCCCACTACAATTTGTGGTCCTGCTTTTAGTTCTCTCATTTGCTTTTCATAAGAGGCGCCACCATATACGCAAGTGGATTTAACATTAGTAAATTTAGCGAGCTTTTTAATCTCTTGTTCAACTTGTTGAGCAAGCTCTCTAGTTGGCGCAAGAATTAATGCTTGAGTCTTGTTAAGATCAAAATCAATTTTTTTAAGTAAAGGAATAGCAAAAGCAGCCGTCTTACCAGTACCAGTTTGAGCTTGCCCAATAAAATCTTGGTCAGTTTCTGTAAGTAGTGGAATAGCTTTAGCTTGAATTTCAGTAGGTTCAACAAACCCCATTTCTTTTATAGCTTTCAGAACTTCAGGAATAATATTTAGATCAGTAAATTTAATAGGGTCCAATTGGCATCTCCGGGTTAGCGGGAAATATAACACACAACATCATAGAAAGATTGAAGCTTTGAACTTATTACAGGGTATTTTACGAAAATAATTGAGATTTTAAGGGTTTATTGAGTTTAAGACTGATTATCAAGGAGTTTAGTTGGCTTAATCCTCAAGAATTGGCTAGTAGCTATGCTAGTTATGGCCATGGACACTAAAATTAAAAGGGTGATTGATAGGGCAGGTGTTTTAATATCCAATATCCAGTTCGAGTCAAAAAGCAATTTGGACATAAAATAACTCATGATGAAACATAACCCAACACCAAAAATACCAGCGAAAAATGTAAGTAAACCAAATTGCCATAAAAAATAGGACTGTATTGTTTTAAAGGGGGAGCCCAAAGATTTAAGTAATGCAATGTCAGAGCTTCTTTGTCTGGCTTGGTAGTTAGCAATAGAAAATAAAACTAAAAATCCAGCGATAAGACAGATTATAGTCATAAATTGAAGTGCAAAACTCATATGATCAATAATTTTTTTAATTCTCTCAACCAGTCGAGAGACATCAATAATAGATACATTAGGTAAAATTTTAACTACTTCATCTTGAAAGCTTTGTTTAATGCTTGGGTTGAGCTTTGGGATTGAAGATAAAAAAGTTTTAGGGGCTTGTTCTAAAACTCCAGGCTGGAATTGAATAAAGAAATTAGGTTGAAATGTTGTCCAGCGCACCTTTCGAAGGTTGATAACCTTTCCTTTAATGTTAACACCTTGAATATCAAACTCTAAAATGTCTCCAATTTTAAGGCCAACGCGTTTAGAGAATCGTTTTTCCACAGAAATTTCTGGTAATTCAGAACCAGATTCATCATAAGTTCCACTAAATGCTCGCCCCTCTATTATTGTCTCTCCAATTCCTAAGTCTTCGCGGTAAGATAAATTATAACCTCTGTTGCGTGATTGTTGCTGCCTTTCTTCTTCACGAGTGGCTGTTTTGTTTTTGAGTTTCATCTTGGAAAATTCTTTATTATTTACAGTTAGTAAACGAGCACGAACCATAGGAGAAGTTTGGTTAAGGTTAACTTTAAAGTCTTTAGAGATTTTTATAAGTGGATCAAGTTGTTCTTCTTGAATATCAAAAATAAAAAAACTTGGAAGTTTAGAATCTTTAGGCATTGAAAGCTCATAGTTTATAGAGGCCTTAATTTGTGGGATTAGGTTCAATAATAGCATCCCCAGGCCAATACTAAGGAATATAGATATGGAGGCGAGGGGGAATCTGCTTAAATCACGAATAGCCCAATTCAAGCTTAAAGTTTTAGAAGATGGCAAAATATTTAGAAGTTTCAAAAATAAATAGGCGACGACAGAAATTATAACTCCAGCACCTAAAAATAAGAAAGTAAATAAGGTGCCAGTTTGCCATGAGTTAGATTGCCAAACAGATAAAACCCATAAAAATATTAATCCAGGAATAAAGGCAACCCAATACCAAGCATTTTTTGTTAATAGGTTATTGCTTTTAGAAGAAAATAAAATACTTGGTTTAATGTTATTGAGTTGAGTAATTAAAGGTAATCCAATTAAAACGGAACCAATGCAGCCTAGTAATAAGATTAACCCAAGTGTTTTGGGTTCAATAGATTTTTGTAAAGCAAAAGGGAGTATATCTTTAGTGAAAAAGTCTAAAAATGGAGTTAGAAGGTAGCCAAACAAGATTGCTAAGATGGAGCCAATAGAACCAAGTAATAATAACTGTAGAGTTTGATTAAATATAATTTTTTTTAAACTCATGCCTAGACTTAAATATACTCCAAAAAATTTTAATTGTTTAAAAAGATAGGACCTAAATAAAAAGGCTCCGCCAATGGCTGCTAAAAAGAGGGCTGCAATTGAAACTAGGCCGAGAAAATCATTTAAATATTTTAAAATTCGAGCAGATTGCTCAGAAACATTTTCATGGGTGTAGATTTTTAATTCAGGAGAAGTCAGTGCCTTCTCAATACTGTCCTTGAACTCATCTAATTGAGAATTGGAAAGCATAGGAAACTTAAATAGCTGCGTATACCAGGCCACAGAGCCAAACTTGAGTAGTTCAGTATCTTTTACATAGGGGAGTCCAATATAAACTCTAGGAGCCATTGTAGTTGATACACCTTCAGCGTTGTCACTTTCAACTATCGCATCAACAAGAAATTCAGATTGTCCAATTTTTATTTTTTGTCCAATTTTCACGTCAAGTAATGTGAGGAGCTCCGGGTAAATCCAAACTTTGCGATCTATTGTTAAATTTTTAGTGGAGCCATTGTATATTTCATTAGTATTACTTTTTAATTTAATTTCTCCGTAAAATGGAAAAGAGCCATCAATAGCTTTTATTTGGACCAATTTTGATTTACTGCTTGGGCCAGCTACCATTGAGAAAATTTCCACCATAGTGGTTCGTAAATTATTAGTTTCAGCTTCATTTATAGATTCAATTTCTTTATCAGTGATTGGGCGTCTAGCACTTAGCCCAAAGTCAGCGCCCAATAATACTTTGGATCGACTTTTTAATGAGTAGTTGATTGAGCTTTTAAAAATATCCAGTGTTACAAAGCTACAAAGACCAAATGATAAGTTGAGTATAAATAAAATAGTAAAATTACGGTTGTTAAATAACTGTAAAATAAAGTATTTAAATAATCTCACTGAATTATTCCATTGATTATATTAATCTGACGATCACATCTCAGCGCTAATTGTTGGTCGTGCGTAACCAGAATTAATGTCATATTATTTTTTTTAGTTAAATCAAAAAGTAAGTTCATAACAGTTTCACCAGTAACATTATCTAAATTACCACTTGGCTCATCAGCAAATAGTATTTTCGGATTATTAACTATGGCACGGGCAATAGCCACTCTTTGGTTTTCTCCACCACTTAACTCACTTGGTAAATGATTGATTCTTTCTTTTAAGCCAACGGTTTCAAGGGCTAAGGTCGCTTTTTCGGCAATATTGTTAGCTCCTGCAATTTCTAGAGCTAGTGAAACGTTTTCTAATGCTGTTAGATGAGGCATAAGGTGGAACTGTTGGAACACTATCCCTATGTTGTCGGCTCTGAAGCTCCCCAATTCCTTTTCACTCATTTTAGTGATTTTACAACCTAGAATATCAATTTCACCAGATGTGGCAGAATCAAGGCCTGTAAGAAGGGATAAGAGAGTTGTTTTGCCTGACCCAGATTTACCAGTGATGGCAATGGTCTCACCAGGTTTAATATTAAGGTTAACATTGTTCACGGCATGTATTTGGGAGGAGCCTTGGGTGAAAGTTTTTAAAAGGTTACTGGTTTTTAAAATCATAACAATTTCTCAATATACGGTAATACAGTTTTAAAAATAACTTTATGCCCTTCCTTATTTGGGTGTATGCGGTCAGATTGGTTAAGTTCTTTAATGCCAGCAACATCTTTTAATAAATAAGGGATAAAAGTTAATGAATTATTTTTTGCTAGATTAATATAAATATCTTCAAATTGTTTTCTAAATTTTACGCCGTAATTAGAGGGTAAGCGAACGCCAGCTAAAATAACTTTAATATTATTTGAAGTGGCTAAAGAAATTGCGTCCTGTAAGTTTTTTTCGGTTTGTTTTAAGTTAAGCCCTCGTAAGCCGTCATTGGCACCTAAGGCAATAAATAAAATTGTGGGTTTAGATTTTATAAGCCATTTTACCCGTTTGACGGCGCTGGCTGAGGTTGAGCCACTGCTGCCGGCATTAACGATGGTTAGGTCTTTAAATTTAGTTTTAAGTTTATTTTCAATTAGCCTGGGAAAAGACTCATCAAAAGACACTCCGTAGCCTTCTGTTAGTGAGTCTCCTAAGAAAATGATTTTATGTGGCTTGTTATCAGCGAAGCAAAATGTGTTTATTGTAAAAAAAAGTAAAAGCGAAATAAATTTAATAAACATAATGGATATAAATCACATTATAGTTATTTTTTCAACGAGAATGGGTCTATTGCTCAATAGATGTGGCGTTAATATAGCTAATTTGACCGTTTGAATAAGAATAGTTAACAGAAATGGGCTGACAGCAAACCTCGCAGTCCTCTATATAGGTTTGAGTCTGTTCGTGCGGCTCAAGAAGCATTGATATATTTTGCCAGCAATAAGGACATTGAAAAAATGATTCAATAAGTTGAGACATAATAACTACATACTTTTATAAAAATGAAAACCAATGGATGGAGTTATAGTTTCGATAGTTGTATTTTGGTCAAGGTCAGAATAGCGATAGGCAACTTCCAGGGCTAACCCCAGTTTGCTAAACGGAATTTCATAACCTAAGCCAAGATATGCAGAGTAACCATTTCTATTTTGAATTAAGTTATCAGGTCGTAAAATAGTATAAGTTAACCCAGGGCGAACATATAAATATCTAATTAATTTTTTTGGAAAATACTTGAGCTCTACACCCGCATTAATGGTTTGAATTTTTTTTCCAAAAGTAGAATTACTATCCTCTTCTCTTAAGCCTGATAAAATAGGGGAGAATGAAACTCCATAAGAGATATCATAAGGCTCTTCCCACCAAATATTAATAGTATTACTTAGGCCTTTATATTTATCTTCGGAGCTATCAGTTTTTATTTTTAAGAGTTCATAATGTTCCCTTGCGCGAATTTTAATTTTTCCTGCGAATACTGAATCTGAAAATAGAATAATTAGGCTAAGTAAAATATATTTCATGTTGGTCACCTCTTTAATATGGAATCAATTAGCTCATATTTTTAAATTGCGAGCAAGTTTAAAGGGATAGGTTTTGTTGCTTAAGCCACTTCAAGGCTTTTTTTGCCCACAGATCCACAGTTTTTCTTTCTCTTAGCCACCAAACGCCATACTTTTCGGGCTTAATATCTAAGCCACTAATAGTTTTGAGCGAGCCATTTTGGATTTCTTGTTTAACTGTATATAAAGGCAATATTCCCCAGCCATAACCAAGTATACAGGCCTGTCTTAAAGAGGCCACATCTGTGAAGGTGCCATAATAAATAGAAGCTTCAACTTCAAGATCTAATATAACACTGTCCGTGCGAGAAAACTTTAATAAATGAGTTTTTCTTAAGTCTTCAAAGTCTTTAATTTTATTTTTTTTAATAAAGCTTGGAGCTGCGACGACAACGAAGGGTTCAGGAAGGACCTGTTTAAAGGCTACTAATGGATCAACAGGGCGGCTACAGTCAAAGCCAAAATCAGCTTCACCATTTAAAATTAAATTTTCAATTCCTTTATCATTCGAAACTATTGAAACCGATATGTCGTTTTCGCCAATCAGTGACTTCATGTCTGGTAATAAAACTCTGCTGGCAAATTCTCGAGTGGTGGCAATTCGAATATTCTGTTGTTTATTTAAGGCCAGTTTTTGACCATAAATGGCTTCACGAGACCAGTTATTTAGTGATTTTCCATTTGCCGTTAATACCCAGCGTCCGTTTTGTTTTTCCAGTACATTAGTTTTCTCAGAAATGCTTTTTAAATTCCTAGAAACAACAGAAATGTCTTTGCCAAGGCCATCAGCTAATTTTTGTAGGCTTCCAAAGCGTTCAAAGCCAAGTAAGATCTCACATTCATTAGAATTCAATATAAAGCGATTTTCCATCCGTACCTCTTTTGCGGAATTTGCAACGAAAAGTGATATTCATTGCAATATCACAGGCGGGGACTCTTTACTACAACTAATATAGGGTCATTAATTACTAAAGGGTAAAGACGAATGATGGATATTAATTTTTAAATCACCATTTACAAGAACATAGCCAAATGTATATTCCACTGTAGTGATATTATTATCTAGGTCAGTAAAGTGATAATAACCCATCACTTGTGCAGTGTTTTTACCAAGGTTAAAGATTTTATTCTCAAAGCTAACCTTCGTCCAAGGGTTTAGGGCAAAGCCTTTATCTTCAGAAAAATTATCATTATTTCCAATAAAATAAGATAAGGAGCCTTCTAAATTTGAACGAAATGCAATTTTAGTTGCTTTGGTAGGCTTGAATAATATGTCACCAAGTTCAAAAGCATAAAGCTCTTTTAGTGCATCAGTTGTTAAGTTACGACATTCATCAGGTTGGTCTTTTAACGAACCAATTTTAATGAGTGTGTCTCCCCATTTATTTTGAATATTTTCAATATCGCTTTTAGAAATCATGAAAGAATTATAACTATTTCAAGTGCAAATTCAAGTGAGATTTTAGCCTGTCATAATCAAAGAATTGAAATGATGAAAATGAGTTTATTTTGATTTGAGAAAGAAATTATTATTTATATTTGCGAGGGGTAGAATATTATGGTTTTGTGTTGAAAATTTATTATAAACCAATAAGGACGAATATTTATGACTATTGCAAATGATCATGTGGTTGAAATTGACTATACATTAACAAGTAAATCTGGTGAAGTTTTAGACTCATCTAATGGTGGACAGCCATTGGCTTATCTGCACGGTCATAAAAATATTGTTTCAGGCCTAGAAAAAGACTTGGAAGGTAAAACTATTGGAGACAACTTTAAAAGTGTTGTGGATCCCGCTGAAGGATACGGCGAAGTAAATAGCCAACTAGTTACAGAGGTTCCAAAAGAAGAGTTAGCTTCAATCCCTGATCTTAAAGAGGGTATTTCTATCCAAGCTCAATCATCACAAGGTACACAAATTTTTAAAGTTGTGAAAATTGGTGAAGATAAAATTACTTTAGATGGCAACCATCCACTAGCTGGTCAAACTCTATACTTTGATATTACAGTGAAAAGCGTACGCGCAGCCACTGAAGAAGAAATTTCTCATGGGCATGCACATGGTCCAGGCGGCCATCACCACCATTAATCCGTATTAGTCACTAGTAACGTTATGTTTATTTTGCATCCGTTCTGTTTGAACGGAGCAAAATTAATTTACATAAAATCTAAAGGCATAAATCTTATTAAATAATTTCCTGAGTTTGATATTCCCTATTCATGCTCAAACAAAGTAATGAACTGTTACTTACATCGCATCGTCTAATCAGGACGAAGCGCTATAAATAACAAGCTTTTGTATATCGCTTTAACATAAGCGTTCCACTTACAACGAGCTAACAAGCGCCAGCCACCATGAGTCACTTCGTGACCTCATGGCGTCAATACAACTGCGCTTGAATAGGAGATATCAAACTCAAGAAATTATTTAATAAGGTTAGTAATGTAATTATTTGCTAGTTTTCTTTACAAATTCTGACTTTAATTGCATTGCACCGATCCCCTTAATTTTACAATCAATATCATGATCGTCTTCTACAATACGGATACCCTTCACTTTGGTTCCCACCTTTACCACTAGGGATGAGCCTTTAACCTTAAGGTCTTTAATTACAGTTACAGTATCACCGTCTTGCAATATGTTTCCATTGGCATCTTTTGTGACTTTTTCTTCAATAGTTGAGCGCTCATTATTATCTGATAAGGTCCATTCATGTCCGCATTCTGGGCAAACTAAAAACTCGCGATCTTGATATGCATATTCAGAATTGCATTTAGGGCAGTTAGGTAGTTCATTCATATTAAACCTCTTGCTGAGTTCTTAGTTTTTTATTATTAGGCCATTTTCTTCTGTTAAAATAGAAAATGGATCATTTTTAAGTAGCAGATGTCCATCCAAATCTAGCCAATCACAATCAGCAGAAATATTCAATGCAGCAGAAATATTTAAGCTTGTCTCAACCATGCATCCAACCATGGTTTTAAGGCCTAGTTTTTTACATTGAATGAGTTGATTTATGGCTTGTTGGTAACCTCCGGCTTTCATTAACTTTATATTTAGGCCATGAAATTGTTCCACATGCTTTTCTGTAACATCCTCATTTTGTAGGGACTCGTCTCCAATAATGGGAATAGAGCTATTAGCTTTTAATTTTATTCCTTCAGTAATATTGCTTCTGTGAAGAGGTTGTTCTAGGAGTTGTACATTCATGCTTTTAGTTTGTTTGATAAACTCTATTGCCTCATTGGCTGATTTGAAAGATTCATTGGCATCAATTCTTATTGGGCCATTAAAGTTATCAGAGAGAACTTTAATAGATGGCAAAGAATTAAGACCCATAATTTTTATTTTACAACTGGGAAATCGTTTGATCTTGTAGTCATTAAGGTAGGTTAAGGTTTGATTGGCAGTTAGTATTGGGACGGAAAAGCTAGTTTTAGATTGATGGTTTGGCTTAATTTTTAAAATTTCAAATATAGTTTTACTTTGTAGTTTGCACTGTAAGTGAAACCAAGCCATTTCAAGGCCAGCCATAACTTGGGGGCAAATGTTGAGTTTATAAATGTCATCAATTGTTTGTACTTTTTGAAAGTTAATACTATTTAAATGGGTATTAATTAATTTTAGATCATCTTCTTTTGTAGATGCGGATATTTCCCCCCAGCCTTCCAGGTTTTTACTTTTTACAATTATAAAACTATTAGTTTTCTGCTTAGCAGAGCCTCCATTAATAATCCATTCTGTGTTGAATTCTAGATTTATTTTTTTAATTCGCCACTGGTACATACCAAAATTTTAGCATTTATATAAAATATGTCAGCTCAAACTAATTTTTTTAAAATTATTTTAACCTAAATTCACTTTATTATGACACTCTCAGGTCTAATTTGTTTGGTTTGAGGCTTAATGGAAGGGTAGATCCAATAAAAATTAAAAATTTACTTTTTTTATAGTAAATCTAAAGTTAATATGGTCCAGTTTTAAGGCTAGGAGGGCAGTTGTGAGTAAGTTTATTTATAGTCTATTTATTACAATAATTTTATTAGCCAGTCCTGCATTTGGTGATTGGAGTAAATCTAATTTTAAAAACACAACCATTTATAATTATGTCCCAAAAGTTGTGAAGAATAAAAAACGAGCTCTAATGATAAGCTTGCATGGTTGTCGTCAAAAAAACGAAAACATGAAAGACTTTGGTAATTGGGAAAAAACTGCTGAACAATGGAATATGATGGTTTCAATTCCTGAAGCCACTGATGGTGGTGTGTTTGTTGGCTGTTGGGATTATTTTGGCAGAGATCAACATATCAATAAACCAGATGTTAATTATATTGTAAGTTGGATTGAAACATTACTGGAGAGCCAAAAATTAAATATTGATAAGCACCAAGTTTATATTTCAGGTTTTTCTTCTGGTGCTGCAATGGCTATGGTTATTGGTTGTATCAGACCAGACTTAATTGCTGGACTTGCAATAACTTCAGGTCCTGCCATTGGAACAAAGTATTATCAGTCTGAATATGTGGCTACGGACGCTAATGAAGCTACAAGCCTTTGTAGAAAGTGGGCTGGTAATAAAAGTGAGCATTTAGAAACTCAAACCTCGGCAATAATAAATAGTAATTTCGATATTATTGTTAGCCCTGGTTATAGCAAAGTAAATGCTGGGCTTTACAGGAACTTAACAACAAGCAATCTAAAAGCTTCTAATTTAGATTTAAAAACCTTGTCTGGTAATAATAAAAAAGGGGATGGAACTCAATGGTCAGATGACTGGGGAGTTAGAGTAACTCATATTATTAACAAAGGAATGGGTCATAATTGGCCATCAGGGGTTGGGCCTAGAGACCAAGGCCAGGTTACAGGGAAGAGTATTAATTTTCCTTCTTTTATTGGTGAGTATTTTTATAATAATAACCGCCGTAGAAGATAGTTATATCCAATCAAAATAAACTAACAATAGTTGAGTATGTGGTAACTAACAGTTTTGTTGAGCTAAAGGTGCGAAATTGGGATCAGCCCAAGTATGTTGCCCCATATATGGGGTTATAAGCAGTACTGCGCAGCGGCATAGTTGCTTTAAATGTAAATTTTTACACCGAAAATAATCACCTTGCTTTAGTTTGCTTGTGAGACTTAAAGAGTGCAGTAACTATTGATTAAATCTAGGTTTCTGATACTAACGGGTAATACTTCTTACTAAGGAAAATATAAGTGATAATTGATTTTGCAGGTATACCATTAGATGTAGCAAAGGTTGGCTATCGTTTAGTTGTGTTATTTTTCTTTGGTGTTGTTTTGATAAATATTTTGAAAAAAATTGCTCCAATGATTGGTTACATTGATGCTCCAAACTCATTGCTTAAATCACATAAAAAAGTAACTCCTTATCTTGGTGGTGCTGGAATCATTGGGACTATTCTAGCAGGGTTACTAATTTACAGTGTTCAGATACCCAGTATTAAAATTTACTTTCTACTTGGTTGTTTATTTGTGCTTTTTGCTACGGGACTTATAGATGATAAATACCACCTTTCTGTTAAGCTTCGTCTTGCCATTCATGTTTTTGTGGCTGCGCTAACTGTATCAGTTGGGCATATGATAAGGCCAACAGGGATCCCTTCTGTGGATTATTTTATAAGCTTTGTTGGTATTATTGCCATGATCAATGCATTTAATATTTTAGACATAATGGATGGCTTGGCTGGTGGCATAGCATTTATTGTTTTAGCGACACTGGGTTATATGATTTACCATAATGGCGGTAATCCATTTTATTTATGGCTAATAGGTTTTACTCTAACTGGTCTATTTGCGTTCTTGTTATTTAACTTCAATCCAGCCTCAATTTTTATGGGTGACGCCGGAAGTACAGCCTTAGGTTACTTAATTACAGTTATTTTTATACATACTTACAGAAATAGCCTTTCTTCCAGTGGTGAAATAGCAAGTCTTGTTGCTATTTCAGTTCCCGTTTTTGAGTTAACCTTTGTAACAATAATCAGAATGCTTAAAGGGCTAAACCCATTAAAAGGGAGTAAAGATCACTTCCCAATACGTATTAAAACAATGGGCCTATCCATTAGAAAGACGGTTGTTATTGTTTATTTATTAACCCTTACTGTTGGTTTAACATCGTTATTGATTCTTAAATTTAACAGTATCTATAGCTTTGTTGGCTTAGCCTTTGTTATTTTATTGTACTTGGTGATTGGTTTAAAGTTATCAAAAATTAAAGTTGGATGATTATGAAATTTGATACAGTCATTGTTGGTGCAGGAATTTCGGGCT
>CALLBC010000121.1 GCA_938001965.1 uncultured Bdellovibrionales bacterium
TCCTTAAGCATAGAATTATCTAAGCTTAAATCAGCCACTAGCTTTTTTAAACGCATATTTTCTTTTTCAAGAGCCTTGAGCTTTTTGGCTTGATCAACTCGCATACCACCATATTCTTTTTTCCAGCGATTATGAGTGTCCGCAGTGATGCCAGCTTGCTTACAAGCAAAGCTTTGAATTTTACCATCGGCCCGTAAAGCATCAATTTGACGTAACTTTACGATAATTTGTTCTGATGTGTATCTTTTTCCTTTTCCCATATGTACTCCATAGTTTATTCGACTAAGGGCGGTCAAGTTTTTGGGGGTAAGGTCAATCTCTTGGGGTAAAGGTAAAGAAAATATCAGAGCCACTATTTTATTATCGTCAAAAAAATGTATCTAGACTAGAAAATGTTAAAAAAAATAACTTTATAGAACAAAGATTACAAATTTTTAAGAATCACAAACAACTATATATTGATAATATTGAAGGTATAATCAAAATAGAGGCTGAAATCAGAGGGCAAATGTACAATTATCAAAGAAAAATATACTCACTTAAAAATAAATGATTAATTTATTCATTTACAACTTACATCCGTATTGAAAATGGTTTTATCTATTTAGCTGTAACCGCTACAATTAAATTAAAGATTTATCTTGATTTTACAGGCCTAACTTTGACACCCTTAGTTGGAGCTGTCTTAAGACTTCTTCTGACCTTACTATCTGAGCCAGCTCTTTCTCCTAGACCAGGCATTATCTTTTTAGTTCTTTGTAAGAGGAGTGGCTTTCTTGGCCCGTTGTAAAGGTAATTCTTCGCATCCGTTAACTTAGCAATAGATTTTTCGTAAAAAGCTTTTTGATCTGCCTGAAGGTTAATTGGTAAGTTTAAAAAATTTTTTAATAAATTAGATCTCCTCTCTATAACATGAATGAATGAATCAACCCCTTTTATCCAAGCATTTTGCTGAAGAGCTTTCATAGTATTTCTTTGTAGCTCAAGAGCTTTGTCTTTTTGCCCCGAATCTTTTAACTCACTAAATTCTTTTTTAAATTTATCGAGGTCCACTTCACTATAAGTAGCTTTCCTGTACTGTTTAATTAGTTTTTTACCATGTTTTGACCTGAAAAAAGAGCCTAGCGAATAAGCTTTACCTGAAGTTTTTCCAGCTACATAAATTTCAATTTTCAAGTCTGCCCTGATGAGCTCTGGAAAATTTCTTAAAGTTAATGCTGCTAAAGAAGCTGCCTTAAAGCCACTTGCAGCATTTTTGACATTTAAGCCTTCATATCCAACTACTAGCTTTAATGTCTTATTTTTTGCTAAGTCTCCTTTGTTACCAGGCTCATTTAGAGCATGCTCTAAAATTTCCGTATAAGCTTGCTGGCCACCTTCAAAAGCAAATAATGTAGAATTAGCTGTATTTACAAGCTCAGCAGTTTTTGAAACATTGTTTGCACCTTCGTATAAGGCCCAAGTATCGATACCTTTTGTATCATGTAAATAAACAAAATTTTGATTTAGAGATATCGAATTATATTTTAAATAGTCTGTTACTTGAGCAGCAACCATTCCTGCAACTCTCGTATTTGCTAACTCTCCATTTTTTTGCATATCAGCCATTGCATCATAACCAACCTGACCAAAGCCGTCTACAGAAGCGCCCAGAGTGACCGCCAATCGAACATTGGCTTCTGTATTAAATCTTGTTTCACCAACTAAATTTCTGAAGTCAGAATCAATCATTGTTTTATCAGCATAATCAACTCCTGAGTAACCTACACCTTGTAACATATGAGTTCTAACATCACCTTGTATTAGCTGACCAAGGAAGTGAGTGTAATTAGTTGAAACTCTGATATCTTTCCCACTTTCTCTAAAATAACTCTCTAAGTCCAATACTCTATCCTGATAAGTTGGGGTAGACTGAGCAGGTATACGATTAGACGTTCTATTTACACTAGAGCATGAAGCTAGCAAAGTAATTCCTATTATTAAATACATATATTTCATTTTTACCCTTTTGGTTACTCAGTTAAGTACATTTAAATTATAATTTATTATAATAAATTTTAGTAACAACAAAAACTAAGACTTTAATACTGTCTACATATACTATTTAGTTTCTATACCTCTTAAAAAGTTTAGTCTAGTTACTAGACCAGACAAGCATCTAGTTTTATAGACTCAAATAATACTGAAAAGTTTCATTCTCAAAAAAAGCATCCTCAGGTATATAACCTGTAAAATAAACACTATGTATAAAATTTCTTACGTCTTCATTTTCAAAATCAACTTCATACATCTCTTTAAATTCTTGAAAAAAGCTTAGAGATGCTTTTGTATAATTCAGTTGGGACAAGATACTTTGATAAACAGTATTTGCATGGCCAGTTAACTTACCATGAAAGTCATTTAGCTTAAATTTATAGTAAGATTTATTTAAAAATTCATATTCATCATTAAGCACATCAATAATTTTACTTATAGTCTTAGATGAAATAGCTTTTAGCTTCTCGATAACGCTCTCCTCATCCCCTGTCACCTCAATATTATTATATTCTCTAGCTAAATCTAACTTACCAATATGCACAAACAGTGTTTTTTCAATTCGGTAAAGCTTTTCCATTAAAATTGAAACAACATCATTAACTACTTTATTTGGCCTAGTATTAAATTGAAACTTCCCTATATCTAATGATTTAGTCCAATAAAATTGAAGTTGCATAAACTGCCGTTTTCTAGCTATTAAAGGGTTACTCGGATCATTAATCGCATTTATTCTACTCCTTACTCTCACTTCCCAAAAACTATCGGTTATTTTATCTTTAACACTATGTGGAATAAAAATAGATATCACTCCACCAACCAGACCGAACATTGCACCTAATACAGTTCCAGCACCAGGAAATAATGTAGTTCCTACAGCTGATGCTGTAACCATGGAGGCTACTAGGGTTGTAAAATGGCCTGTAGCCAAGCGCTCCCTAAACAAGTTAAATAGAAGATAACTTCTTAATTCTGGCTCAGAAAAAACTATTCCTATATTTTTGATAACCATCTGCACAATTCTTAACTCTTCTGCTATTTCATCATTCTTACCTGGCTCTGGCCCTACTCTATAATTTAAAATAATATTTCTTAGATATTTTATAAAATGCTGATTAGCCTTTTCATAGTCATCATCGTCTTCTATTAAATTTGTAGCTTCATTAATTATTTGACCAAAAAATTCCCAACCTAAAAAGGTAATAAATGTACCTACACCTGCTGTCACAAAATTTTTTATTATTGTACTTGATTTAGAGTTTTGAATAGTTTTATTAAAAATTGCTAGTGGCTTCGCTGCAGCAGTACCAAAGATACCTGCACCAAGTATACTATTCCATATTTCAGTAGAATTTATAATTTGATTTTTAGCCTGAACCATATTTCTTTTATACTCTTCAATATCCATATCAGTCGATTTAATACCAGCAACCTCAAGCTGTTGCCTAGCTAAATCCATAAATGTTAGCCCAAGGATTAATAGAATTGTTTGTCCACTATGTGCTAATGGAGCAAGGGTAGACTTTATCCCTTTAAATGCTTTAGTTGAAGCTAACACATCTTTTTGATTAGCATATTTTTTTACTCTTCTAGCCTGTCTATTAATTCTATTCCTTGTTTTATCAATTCTATGGCTTAAGTAATTACATACTTTTGGAAAGTGACTTGATACACTGTTTGGTTTTCTATCATTAATTTTAAGAGGTGTAAGTGTGCAAGCAGGTAAGCTAATTAAGCATATACATAATGTTATTATGAATGAAGAACGTATAATACGGTCGTAGGTCTTCATAGGCATAATTTCTTTATACATATTTTTTGTTAAATCTATTAAAATTAATTTAAGCTTGTTAAAGTACATTATCGCTTTCCAGCCTTAACTGCTTTATCAATATTAACACTCTTTGATTTTCCCTTTCTGCTATTCACCATACTTCGTCTCACATTAGCTGCTTTTTTTACATAATTTTTCATAAACTTTTGAGTTACTATATGAGTTCTTTCTGATTTAACTAAACCTTCTTTGACTTCTGAAATTGCCTTATCTGTAGCTGAAAGAGCATCAACCCTTGTTATGCCCTGCTCTAAGTATACCTGAGCCCTATGCTTTGTTTTCTCCAAAAATTCAAAAGCTTCTTGTATCTGCTGTGTAACAATGCCACCTCCACCACCAAAGCGAATACTTACTGATTTTGCCTTTGATTTATCTACCAACTTTAAAACTTCTCTAAAATAATCTTCCCAGTAAAATGCTTTTGTAATCAAGAACCTTTTAACATTCTTATCAAGCTCGTTACCACCTGTAATACCAGTAATTGCTCCTATCATAGATATTGGCGTTCCACCTTTAGCAATTCTATCTTTATTAATTTTATCTACTATTTCATTTTTCATAGCCTCTAACCCTTCTGTGCCACCACCAAGAATAACAACTTTATCATTTAACCCAATACTTCTAAGCTCAGCTTTCCAATATTTCAAATATTGCTCTACATTTTTGGGTTGCCCTGTGGCTTTATCTAAAACTGGGCTTAAAGAGTTCAATGCTGGACCAGAGTTTATAATTATTTTTTTTCCTTCCACAAATTTTAAAAAATCTGACTCTGCCATTTCTACTTTATTATATGATTTTAAAATTTCAGATTTTTCATTTTTTGCATCCTCATAAATAGATTCAAAATCAGTAGTAAAATATTTTGGCTTAACTCCTTCTAATCCCCAGCGATCAATAGTTTTATAATTAAAGTTATAACCTTCTTGTTTAACTACTACCATATTTTCAAAATTTGGAACCTGAATTCCAGACTTGTTAGTTGTAATTTCAAAACCAACTACTAAGTACCCATTAACTGTCATTCCAATTTTTTTTATTTGCTCTGCTCTAAACTTTCTATTTTCATCTGTAGACTTCAAGTCAGCTTCTAAACTCGACTCAGGCGGGATAATTGTAAATATTCCTTTACCATCTCTGGTTTTACCTTCTATTTCTAAGGTCCCATCCGAGTGAAGCTGAACTTTGTCTGTACTTTCAACTGGTGAAAATGAGGTATCTGTCATGATGTACCTAATTAAATGGTTATGCTTCTCTGAAAATCCTAATTTTGCTAAAGCTAAATCACCCACTGGTTCATGACCTCCAAAAACATATGATACACCAGCTTTTGCAAGTATATCTGACACAAATTGATTAGTTAAGCTTGGCAGTTTATTATCTGTTCCTTTTACATTATCTGGATAAACTAAACTGTTAGCATCAAAAGTCATTTTGTTAAGTGAAAAATCAAATCCAACATCCATATAAGTGGCCAAACGATTCTTTGAAATCTCTATAGCTAAACTTCGAGCCTCAGTTACTTTACCTTCTTTTTTTAACTCTTCAAAACGTTCTAGCTCATTTGATAGGTTATCCAATTCGGTATTCTTCCAATGGTTAAGTCCATTGGCCCACTTTTGCAGCCAAGTACTATCACTATGCTTATTATACATCTTATCATTACCGCCTGGAATTACACCTAAATTACCTGGACTCAATCGACCTGAATGAAAAAATAAAGATTTTTTTCCATTATCCAACTCTTTTACTTCTAGCAGTGATGAAATTTTTAAAAACTCAAAGTTCACTCCCCCGGGCTTCACACTTTTTAAAAACTGTTCTGCCATTTTATTTTCATTTAACACTTCATTTAACTTTTCAAATTGAGTATCACCTGAAAAACGTTCAGCAGCCTCTGTAGACTTAATACCAAGCTCTCTAGCTGCCATTTCAATCCAGAAGTTCCGAACTTTATCTTGAAGCCCCATTCTTTCAGCCCACCAATTTACTCTATTAGTCAAATTATTTTGCGCACCTTTAAGCTCTAACCAATCTTGATAAGCCTCAATAAGCCCCATTTCTAATGCAGCATTTAAACTCAAAAAACCCAACCAATTGCCATCATGGTTTCCAATAATACTAATTGTATTTGGATTAACGCTTTTAAGCTCAATAACTCTTTCGACAGACTCAACGCCATGTGGCCCTCTCCGTGCTAAATCTCCTAAAAATGCTAATGAGTTATTTTTATTAGTTTGCTCAATTGTACTTCTCTCCCCAAGCTTAATAACATTATCAGTTACGAGCTTTTCCCAACGATTATTAATCCCCTCAATATCGCCAATGACATGTGTTATATTTGAACTACTTTGAGCAATACTTCGTGATTTGTAAGTGGTCGAACAGGCCAGTGAAAAAAATATGGATGAGATAAGTAATATATGATTAAATAATTTCATAGCTTCTGGTCGGAAAATTTAACTTAACACTTAAAAAGGTAATATTTACTAGCCTTAAGGCCGTTCACCTCTCTGAGTAAAGGAAGCAGACAAAGTTACTTATAATTAGATATTTTAATAATATCTGTTTAGAGATCAATGATTTCAAAACTACTCAATTCTGTCAGCATCCTATTTATAAAGAAGTATTCCGCAAGACCAGCCTCACCCTTTTCATTTTTGGTGTATCCATTACCTTCATAAAGTTCAGTTAACCTCATTTCATTATATAAGAATGATCTAAACTCCCAAAGACTTGAATTCTCTGTGAGTTTTTCCGAGTTTATATAACCTGCGCTTTCAGGACCATTTTCATAAGCCTCTTTTAAACTTATTACTCCTAAAGCATCAATATCTTCAAATGATTTATTTTTAAGATTTTCAATATGTTTAGTATATAAATTATAAACATGTTCAGGGTACATTTCTTTAATTGTATGTCCAAGGCCATTCCAATCAGCTGAAAAAAGACCTTCTTTGTCTTTAAAAATAACTAACTTAAATGATGTACCTTCTTCTTTTAAATAATTAATATAGTCCTTAGTGTAACCAATTTTAATTAAAATATCATTTCTAGAAACACCACTTATTGAATTCAAACCATTACCGTCCATTACCATTACTGTATTTCTACTTAAATCATCAGTAAAAGTTTCAAAATCTTTCTCGGTCTTTCCTCTGATTACCCTTGCAAAAACTCCTTTAGTCAATTCAGAGCTAAAAGCTTGGTCTTTCTCCATTAAAACCTTAATTTCACGTAAGTTATTATCAAATATAGCTTTACACATAAGTGAACTTGATAACCCTGTAACAGAATACAAAATTACTAATAAAAATATATTAACCTTAAAAATCCTCATACAAGTACAACTTGCAACTTAAACACCTATAAACAGTTGATTTATTAGATTTGAGCCTATTTTTACTTGATCTAATGAATTTAGTTAGGCAACTGTTTAAACTTTAAACATTTTTTAAGGTCTTTTTGTTAATATTTATTTCACTCAGGCGACCATTACTCTAATTAGTTTGCTCTACAAAGAAAACTACAAAATAAAATCGCTCAAGTAGTATGGCGTATATTTATTTTTCACCTTGAAGCTTAATTTTACTTCCTTTTTTATCCTAAGTTTTTTGATATAAAGTTTAATTTAAAGTTGGACTAAAATTGGACAAACCAATTTCAACTGAGTAATATCAATGAGTTGGAAGCAAAAGTTCGCCTCCACCAATTCATATCTGGATCTTTTAAAAAATGACACAATTTATCTGTCAATGGGAATCAGATACCTGTTTTAAGGATTTAATATGCAAGCAGTTTGCTGATAGAACCATACCAGGTCACTGGGAAGGTGATTTAATTATTGGAGGAGCTCGCGAACAAACAGCTTTAGGAATGCTGGTAGAAAGAACAACAAGGTCCGTTATATTTAGTTCCATTACAAAATAAAAAAGCCAAAGAAGTTAGGCAAGCTTTTCCACGAGAATTAAAACAATTACCAAAAAAGAGAGGAACAAATGAAAATACAAACAGTTTGATCCATCAGTTTTTCCCATAAGGAACAAATTTTAATGAAGTAAGTCGTTACCAAATAATAATGGCTCAGCGCTTATTAAATGAACGGCCAAGAAGAGCTTTAGACTGGCAAACGCCTAAAGAAGCTATGGCCGGACTGTTGCGTTAGAAACTTGACTCTACACTGGCACCTTTTTTTGAAGATAGTTCAGGAGATTAGGGTACACTTTATATATGGACAATTTTAGTTTCATCACTATGCAAACATTTTTAAGCCGTTTTTAACCAGCTAAAAAAGTCATTTACAA
>CALLBC010000122.1 GCA_938001965.1 uncultured Bdellovibrionales bacterium
GAAGAATCTTGCCAGTTCCCATCCATCTTCCAGTAGCCAACGATGCTGTCCCACTTTGGTGTCCAAGTACTAGACAGCTCAGTATAATTAGCCTTTTGAGAATCATAAAGCTTGGTAACGTCATCATTTGAAATTGATGTATTCCAAATAGCAATTTCTTCTAACTTCCCCTTAAATTCATGATCTTGTGAGGGCTTTTGGCCACCGATATAAAGATCAAATAAGTTAGAGTTATTAGTCGCACTAGCAGTTCCAGTAGTAAACAAAGTACCGTCAACATAGAGTCTCAAAGCGTTTACATTTGTTGTACCATCCCAAGTAGCTACAATATGATGCCACTCATTAAGTGAAGGAAATCCATTGTTTAGAGATGCTAATATTTGATTTGCACCATCAGAAACCATAAATTTCAGATGAGTTCCATTACCAAATAAGTCCCAATCTCTTGTTGAGTTGCCACCTCTTGAAATACCTTTAGTAATAATTGAACGACTATTGTCTTCGATATATGCCCACAAAGAAATAGTCATCTGATTTACATGAATTTCAGTTGGGTTACCCACATGAACATAATCATCTACTCCATCAAATTGACCTGAAAACTCGTTAATATTTCCTGGCTGATTTAAATTTACATCACCATACACTGTACCATTATTTTCGTTTCCACTTTCGTCACTTAAATTCCCCTCAAGCCTCCAGTAACCAACTAAGTTTGTAGATTTGCCTGGAAAAATAGTATTTACATGAGTATCTATTAAGCTCATCTTAGAATTTAATTCAACTTTATTGTTTAAACCGTGAGACCCCACATGGGTACCACCGCTAAAGTCAGTAAAATTTAAATCTAAAGGTTTTAAGCGAGCCTTTCCATCTACAACTTCAACATAGTTGGCATCAAACTGATAATCGGCCTCCTGTTCAAAACCCCATGTTGTTTCCCATAGTGAACTTAAATCAGCTATGGTAATCTCATAAGAACATGAAGATAGAACAAGGCTAAGTCCAGACAGATACGTTAGTGAAAATAATAATTTTTTAAAATGTAGCACTGTTTATCTTATCGGCTTTACAGGCAAAACCATGACCTTCAGTCTCAGTATAAACACACAAAAATTAAGTTTTTGATGAGAATTTTGTTTCAACTTTCTACGGTACTTTAGGATTGTATCAGTCTGAGATTTTTGCAGGTAAAAACTTGAATTTTAACTAACGACTAGACCTTAGAATAAAATTACGTATGATTTTTAATACTTGATGAATCAGGGCCGATAACTATTTGATAGGACTATATTTTTTAAATACTTATGAAAAATAAAAACATAAAATATTTGCTTATTTTATTTCTTTTAATTGCAATCGTATTTGTGGGGCGAAGTTTCGTCCAAAACAAGAAGCAAACAGCAAAAATAAATCAAAAAATCAAACAAAGGACAGTGGCTTCGGCAAAGATTGACTCACCAGAAGAGAGCCAAGAGTTAGCTTTTGAAAAAACTAACGCCGTGGTTGCAAAAAATAATTTTCAAAAGAACAATGCCAATAATATTAATCCAGAAGTATTACAGCCTGAGGTTGTTAACGAAGTCTCTGAGAATCAAGTAGAACAAAGACCTATGCCTACAGAAAGTCATGAGTCTGTAGAGCAAGTTGTGTCTTTACTTTTGCCGCCTCAATCTCTGACTGAAGAGAGTTATTCTTTTGATTACAACGCAAGGAAATATCCTGTAAGACTGGCATGGACTAAAGTTGAAGGTGCAGACAGCTACGAAGTTGAAATATGGCGAGATGATAAGATTATCCGCAAATACTTTAAAGCTATGAATAATAAATTTGATATTATGATTTTTCCTGAAAAAAATTACCAATGGCGAGTGCTTGCCTATAAAAACAATAATCAATTAACAGGTCAATCTGATAAATTTCAATTAAGTGTAAATGTTGATAATGTTTTTGTTAGTGAAGCTGACGTGACTGAGAGCGAGTCTGCAAGTGAGCTCTTAGATTCTCAAAGTGAAAGTGATGACTTAGCAGAAATAAGTTTACCAGGTAACTCTGAGACCAGCATAGAAGATACTAGCAATTCAGTTTCAAGAGTTCCAGCGAGTGAAACCAAATCAATAAGTCTATGGGGAAGCTTCTGGTCCTGGGTGGGAGCTGGTAGTAATGCCACAAGTTACGAGCAAGGATTAAATGAAAACTCGACTCTAACTTATGACACTATCAAATATCCAAGCTTCTCAGGAGCTGCGGGTGTGTTTGTATCTGATAAAATTGCAGTAGAGCTGACAGGTGGTATTTCCTTAGGTGATCTTGATGAGCGTGATGGGCTTTTTGATGAGAAATACACATGGTCAACTTATGGACTTGAAGCTTTATATCTTTTAGGGTCAACAAAAAACTCTCAAGACTCAAGCTGGTATGTAAGAGCTGGAGCCAAGTATCACTTACTTCCTTTACTTGAAACCTACCCTTCAGCAAAAGAAGTGAGTTTGTTGTCCAATAATATTTTAGCTCTGAGTGTAGGGATTGGTAAAAGAACTGCACATTCAAGAAAATTTCGCTCAGATATTGGAGTGAGTTACCAACATCCATTTAGTGCTGTAACTAATGAAAGTGATTATCAGCTAACTTCTAGTGTTTTTGTAAATACTCACTTAAATCTCTACTACAATATTTTTTCAAAGGTCAACTTAGGACTTTACTGGCAGGGACAGTTTTTCTTGATGCAGTACGAACTTTCAAATGGTTCGGAAGCCATCTCTGGCAACCAAACATTATTGAATAATAAACTAGGAATATTTCTAGGCTTTGATTTTTAAACTCTACAGAAAATTTGTAACAGAGCAGCCCTATACTTTGTGCATTTTAGCAGGCAAAAAATCTTCAATATTTATTTTATTGTAAATTAACAAATCAATAAATTCAGGCCTAGTGGCTTTGGGGTTTTTCTTACAATAATTTTTGTAGGCGTAGCTCTGACGGTCCACTCCAGTTACAGTGTTCTTTAATATATCCTCTCTTTGCTCATCATTAAATGATTCCAAAGACTTATATATAATGTCAGTTACAGATATTTTTCTTGAGCCCACTTTTGCTTTATTGAGTTGAGCTACAATATCTTGCAGTTTACTTTTTAAGTCACTGAAAATGCGAATTGTGGTTGTAGGATTGTGATTTTGTTTATTTCTATTTTGTGTTTTTATATTTTTATTTTGTAACATTTAGCCCTCACTTAAGTTGAATATTTGAAATTAATTGAAAAACTGTTTCGACGTTCTTATTGCTCATTTTCTGGATGGCTGAAAAACATTTTTTTTCCAGCTCAATTCTGTCAAAGCTACTATCAAGTAGATCAAAATAATCTTGCAACTTGAAACCATAACTTTTTACTATGTGCTCAACTCTATCTTTT
>CALLBC010000123.1 GCA_938001965.1 uncultured Bdellovibrionales bacterium
CTGGCAGACTTAAGCAATTTTACAAAGGCATTCAAGAAAAAACTATTAGATCATCAGCTATTGCTTTAATTAATAATGGCAACAATAAATTTTTGTTACAAAAAGACTATGATAAAATTAAAAAAGAAAGCTATTACCGCCCTCTTGGTGGTGGGATAGAGTTTTCAGAAACTAGTGAGCAGTGTTTAAAGCGTGAGTTCCAAGAGGAAATAGACCAAGAAATAAACATAATTAAAAAACTAGAAACTTTTGAAAATATATTTACCCTTGAAGGAATTAAAGGTCACCAAATAATGCTGTTGTATTTGGCTGAATTTACAAGCAAAGACTCGTATAACAAAAATGAATTTGATGTTATGGAATCCGGAGCTACCATTGGCAAAGCTTATTGGCGGTCAGTTGAGGAAATCAAAGAAGAAGGGGCTAAGTTATACCCCCTAGGTTTAGAGGCTATTATTAGTAAGAATTTAGTTTAACTTGCATAGTTTTTAGTTTTTTTAACCAGTGCTTTAATGATAAAATAGTTATTGCAATATTTGATTAATATGTATCAAATATATGTAACTAGTATTATTAGGGAGACAAACCATGAAAACATTCATTTTTTTAATTGCCACTTTATATATAACACCAAGCTTGGCCTGCATTAATATTAGTTACAATGAACTAACTTGTTATGAAACCATTGATTCTAGTGATAACTTTTATCCACTTGGCAATGTGGTTTTTGAGCCAACAAAAATGATTTTTTTAAAGCGTAATGGCTCCACAGAAATACCCATTCCTTCAACCCAAACGGACCCTAGTGGATGGAGCACAAACTATGAATGTATCAACGAAAACCTTATTATACAGGACGACTACTTAAATGTGCAGTCTTCTCAAACCATAAGCTTTCATAAAAATAGCTTTTCATATGAGGGCACCACATTAATACAAAATCATGTTTGCGATGATAATGGTAACTGTAAAAATGATGGAGTTAAAGCAGTTAAGATTGTTGGAGCCTGTGAATAACACATAAGTTAATAACTAAAAAAAATTACTTATTAAACTACCAATTACCAGCAAAACCCATTGCCAAACCGCCAATATTGGCAAAGTAACTAGAAGCAGCATGTAAAGAATTAGTGGGCCTTGCTTGATACCACTTCTTGTCTTCATATCTTTTTAGAATATCATCACTTAACTTTACAAAAGATCCATAATGCCCCAAATTGCCAGCTTTAAAGTAAACTACTATTTTTTGAATAGTAGTACTCGATTTAATATCATTAGCCAATTGCTTATGAAAATACTCACCCACACTTTTTAAGTAATCTACTTTTAAATCAATATCAGTATTCATTCTAAGCTTTTCTTGATAGGAAAACACAAGAGTATAAATCGTTAATTCTGCATGAGTAACGTCTGAACTCACCCATCCCTTAGGGACGGGACCGTCACCTTTTATATTCTTAACTATAAGGCTCACATGCTTCCAAAAAGCATCTACATAATCTTGCTTATCCAAAAGAAGGCCAATAGCATAAAAACCAGGTGCCGACTTTGAAACCATATGTATAAATCTTTGCGAAGCTTCCATTTTTTCAGGACTATAAGTTTGCTTAATTATCTCCATTTCAGGTACGATTTGCTCTGCAAAGCTAAGTATTTCATCTCCATACCTACTTTTAATCACATCTCTTCTGTTCATCGCCAGCAACAAAGGACCAATTGCCCCTATGGCATGAGAGGCATCAAGAAACCTATAATGATTCTTACGGCACCTATATAAACTACCACTAGCAGGACAATTTCCAGTCCCTTCTCCTTTAACAAGTGCAGGAACTATATGATTTAAGTAATTCATAGCTACTTTTGCATAGTCAAGTAAGTGTTGATCGTCGGTTGCTAAGTAAATCATATTCGTTAACACTCGAGAACTCTGTAATGAATGATAAGCCGCCCACCCAGAAGCACTTGAATAGGTTGCCTTTTGAGCAGAGGCGTCTGTATAACCAGAGTTAGTAAAGTACTTATCTAAATGCTTATCAAATTCAACCAACTCATTATAAAACCTAACTTCTATACCTAGAGCCTGCTTAATCTCTACTGAGTCATTGGTTAATCCATTATCATTGTTTAAATGACTTCCACTTACTACTTCTGGATCTGGCATTGGATCTTCGGTTGGGTCCTCAACAGGATCTTCGTCAATAATATCTTCATCTCCTGGAGGAGAGGAGCTCCCATCTTCAGGACTAACTTCTTCATATTGGCTAGCAGAACTAGAAAGTGAAGCATTAGAACTTAAAGACTCAAATTCATTACAATTTTGAAAAAGAATAACTAAAGGAACTAAAGAAGTTAGTTGCAACAATAGCTTTAAGTTTCTAGACATTAACAATCCTATTTGCTTTGGATTAAAGTTTTACTCAAACCACTCGTTATAATATTATCATTTTTTTATTCGAGCCAGAAATGTATAATAACTATTTCCACCCTTCATCCAATCAGAGGTCCAAACAATTGTGTTTCCATCACTACTAATTGTAGCTTTGGCTTCAGCGCTATAGGTTTCAGACTTAGTAAATGTATAGCCTAAAAATTGAGTTTGATTTTGACCTGGAGACAGGTCTGCTGCGAACATTGCATACATTCCAGATTTTTTTTGCAGGGAAATAAACACCTTACCCGGAACACCTGTCATTAGCCCAGAAATATGAGACGCAGTATTTTTATACTCACCCCCTGTTTGTGTATTTGTATTCACAAGGTCCATCATATGTTTTTGGTTATCAGCTAAAGTTACATATGAAAAATCACCATTACTATAGTTACCCTCTTGAACGATCACTTCATTACCTTGCATATCATACATTACATCAGCATGACCATTACCGTAATGTCGAGTATTTAGAGTCACTCTATTTTGCATATTGATATCATAGCGGTATACTCTGGCATTGTTTGTTCCAACAAGTACATATTTGCCTGACGGACTTACGTCAGCCCAATTAAAGTTATTATTATCTTCAGAAACCTGACCTAACTGTTTTTTATTCTTAATATCAACAGACACTATTTGATGTCTTCCGTTTTGTTTAAAACAAAGAACAATATAGCGATCGTCAAAACTTTGCTGCCCTTCCCAACGACCTATGGTCACATCTGAGGCTCCGCCAGGAGCACTCCAAATAGTGGTCTTAATATCAGTTACAATATTCCAAGACACTAGCTTATTAGCACTGATTCCATACACTAGATCCTCTTGTGTCATTGAAGGCACATATTCATAGCCAACTTGATTTCTTTTTAATGGCTTTAAAGTTGATAATGAATAAATGTATGAATTTAAAAATATATATTTATTAAACGGATCAACCGCTGACCTTTTAGCATAGCTATCTAAAAGGCTGTTATTACCTGACTGCACTTCTGTTAATCGAGTAAATTCTACTTTACCATTTGTTCCTGGCATATCAATAAACTCACCAATATTTGGTAAACGAGGTGTTGCAGGCTGCGCATTTAGTGGATGAGCAATCGGACCTTGATAAGCAATCTTATTAATTAAACTCCCCGTAGCAGGTGGTTCCGGAGGAGTAACAGCATCTAAAGTTTTAAATGTTGCTACTTGTGAAGCGGCTAAAACACCAACATCATCATAGGAAATAATTTTATAAAAATAGGATGTCCCAGCTTTTAAGTTACTAATCGACTGCTTATGATAAGTGCCTTCAAAAGAAACTTCTTTCGTTGTTAACTCCCCTAACGCAGAAGTTTCACCATACTCAATTTGGCCACTCCCACCTTTTGATAAAGTCCACTCAATAGCAACTGATGATTGAGTTATTTCACTAACGGTGGAATTAAGAATTTTTATTTGATCAATAGGCGCACTTGCATCTAAAGTTGTAAATGTTTGAACCTCACTATCAGCTAAAGTCCCTCTATCATCATAGGAAATAATTTTATAATAATAAAAGGTACCAGACTTTAGGTTTTCAATGGTCATTTTATGGTAGGAATCATTAAATGAAATCACTTTATCAGTGAACTGACCAAGAGTTACAACCTCACCATACTCTACTTGGCCATTACCACCTTTTGACAAGTTCCATTCTATAGCTACAGAAGACTCTGCAATATCTTGTATACTTGAATTTAAAATTTTTATTTCTACAGGATTTGTAATATCGTCATCTATTTCAGGGTCAGATGAGTCAGGGACATCAACATTTGTCGAGGCGTTAATATTTATATTAGAACTTTCAAAGTTAGGTCCACAGTTTTGAAAACTCACTAGAATACATTTCATAGAAAAATGAATAAACATATTCTTAGAATTCACTGAAGACCCCCGTCGATTCGTAGTTATATAATATCAAATAACAACTACAAAATAACTAATAAAACCTAATCCGTTTTGGATTGAGAAGTTCATGGGCATTAATTAAAAATTAGTGTCTAATCTATTAATAGATTCTCAAATTGAGACATAAATGCTTTATAATCAACTTAAACTGTACAAGAATAAATACGTAAAAAAGATGGCCTGTAAAATCATCAGATTATGCACTAACAAAAGAAAAATCTAATCTAACTCTTCTAAGAAACTTATTACGCTCTCTCTTTCAACTAAATCTAAAGGACTTTTGGGAGGCATTTGCTTGCTAGTTCCTCTAGCTTCT
>CALLBC010000124.1 GCA_938001965.1 uncultured Bdellovibrionales bacterium
GGAGGGTTATTTCCCAAAGAAGACGGTAACACATACTTAAGAAAAACAGGTGAGTTAGATGGTAAAAATTGTGACTAAATTTAAAAATAAAAAATACAAAAAAGGTGTACAGCTATTGCTGTGCACTTTTCTAGTTTTTCCTAGCCTTGCTTTTGCGGCAAATGAATTTGTTAAAGGTTTTAACTTAAAGTCTTGTTCAAATTCAACTTGTAACTCATTAGTAGTAAAGGGCTCCACCGAAAAAGGTGTTTTGGGGCCTTTGTATGCATTTGCAGAGTCCAAATATGAACAGCTTATCAAGGTGAACGGAAAAGAGAAGAAGCTTACTCTTAATGCCCAAGAAGGCTATTACGATATCTCTAAGTCAGAAATCGTTCTTAGGGGAGTGAAGGAACTCTTTGGTGGTGAGGCTTTAATCAATTTAGAAAATGGTAATATTCAAAAGTTCAGATAAGTCTAGGCCTCCAGGAGTCTAGTTAGGGTCGCAAGGGCATAATGATCTACTTTTGGCTGATGATGAACTGGCATTGTTGAAGCAGTAGGGCGTAGAGCAGTTTTAAAGTACTGAGCCTAAGTTAGGTGACAAAAGTCTCAGTTTGAGACAGTTGAGTACTATTTGAACAACTGCTAGAAGTATTTATTGCTGCGAAAATCAGTACTTAATAATGTAGTAAGCCACCCGAACAGGCGTGATAAGATTAGTTACTTGCAGTAAAATTGTCATTTTTAGTATTTTTTTAGGTCCAAAAAATTTACAATTAAAACTAATTAATTTCAGTATCTTACGCATTTCTGATGTAATGTTATAAAGAAGATATACAATTTTAGTCATTAAAACAGGCCTTATTTTTGGCATCTAACTTGCTCTATATATTTATAGGGAGAAGTTATGAACAGATTAATTACAACACTATTAGTATTATTAGCAGCCCAGCAATCTTTTGGAGCTGGTAAAATAGTTTCATCTTTAGATGAAGTTAGTGCAAAGGATATTTACTTTGAAGGCATATCTAAAATAAATATCAAAATAAATAAAGATGGCCATAAAGTCTTAACAATTGGTGATAACGTTGCAATTGTACATGAGAATATTTCTGAGCAAAAAAATATTAATGTTAAAGTAAAATTAAAGGAATACACTTGTCGTGAAGATCTTATGAAGTTGGACTGTAAAATATCTGCGCCAAGTATATATAAAGACTTTGAATTTGTATGGGTCAAGCACTCAGATAAAAGTAAAATTAGCCAGAAAGTAAAGTTTATAAATGGCTTTAACAGATCTCCAATTATTAGCATGGATGAGGTTATTAGCTGGGATTCAAAGTATGATCCATTTGCAGGTGAATTAATTTTCTACCACGAAGCGATTGAGACTGTCGATCCACCAACGTTCTCATGCTCAGATGATGAGTGGCTTAAAAAAATTTTTGGTGATCAAAAAAATATAAATATTTCGGAGTGGACGGCTGAAGGTATGCTTAGAAATAAAGAAACTGAAGTTAATATGAATATGGTTTTTAGTTCAATGTTCAATGTAACAGGAAAAGTAGATGGAAATAAATTAACTCTAAGTGATATTGGTTTTGTTCCAAACTTAGATAACTTTTCAGTTATTTCTGAAAATTATGGTTGGGCAACTCAAAAAGGTGGAGAGGTATGTGATTCAAGTTTTCAATTAGATCTTGGTAGTATCGGAACTCAATTCGATGATTTGGCCAAAAATTTGAAGTATAAAAAATTAAAATGGAGTAGTGAGCATGATAAAGCCTTGGAGATTAGAGGTGTTGGCAATGCCTTAAATGAGCTTCGTAATTCTATAGGATATACAGGTGAAGTTCCTAATAATATTAAAGAATTAATAAGCTTCAGATTTTATGATTATTTTGAAGTTGTTGAGCTCCCTGGTGGCAGTTACTATTATAAATTTAATGTTAAGGAGGTAGAATGAAAAAGTTAACTTTTATATTTCTCATTTTATTGCTAGCTCAAAACGGATTTGCAATTACAAATGATGCTTGGCTAAGAAAAGTATCTATACAATTAACTGGGGCGTCGGCGGATCAAGATGATATGGATTATATCCGAACTTTGTCAAAACCTGAGGCCAGTGAATTTATAATAAAAAAAATTAAAGATTATCAAAAAACTCATCAATATAATGAAAAGATGAGGCACAGATTAGATGAGTTGTTCAGATTAAGAGTTAATTACCATGGTGAAAAAGGTAAATTTGATGTGTTTGATACCAATGCTAATGGTAATGCTTTGGAAGGCCGTTTTTCAAGCTTAGACCAGTTATTTGTTAAAATATTTAAAAAGAATTTAAGTTGGGACCAATTACTTCTTGAAAAAGAGTATGAGGCTTACTCATTAGCTCCATACAGTCCAAATCAAGGGAGTGATGCTATTTCAGATTTAACTTTCTATTCATATATATTTCAAGAGCAACTAAGAGGTGCGAAAGAAAAGTTTGATGAGATTCGTGATAATAGAGTAGCTGATGAAGAAACTGGAGAGCAGGAAAACTTTGACCCGAATGATGAGAGATTAAAAAATAAAGTGGCAGCACTTACTCAGGCAGAAAAAGATGCTGTAGCAGGTGCGCTAACAACGAGTCGCTTTTTTACTCGCTACCCAACAACCAAGTTAAATAAAAATAGAAAACGTGCAGCGGCTGTATTTAGAGTTTTTCTTTGTGATTCGATGACTCCCGTTATTTTAAGTAGTAAAGAAGAAGATTTAAAATTACTTAATTTAGCACTAAATAAACAAGAGTTGAGTGTTGTGTCTGACAGTAAAAGACATGGTGATGATCCTACTTGTAGCTCTTGTCATTATAAACTTGAGCCTGCGGCCAAAACCTTTAACGGTTCTTCGCAGATTCTTAATAAGCAGACTTCAGCTGGTGCACTAGTTTATAAAAGAGAAGATGGAACTATGGTTAATGTTCCAGTTAATGGACTTGGCCAGTTAGGTAAGGCAATTACTGAGCAGCCAGAGTATTTACAGTGTCAAGTTAATCATTTTTGGAACTGGTTTGTGGGCCAAGATATTCCATTGTCACCTGAGAAAAAGCTGTACTTAGCGCAAAAATTTGATGAACTAGAAAGGAAACCAAATGATTTTATTCAGTACTTGTTAACTTCAGAAGACTATACGGCTCCTGAGCTTCTTAGCGAGTCTAAAGTAAATTACAGCCATGTAAAACCATTACTAAAGCGATGTGATAGTTGTCATGCTGAGGCCCCACTTGCTCCAGTATTAAGTGGTGGGTATCCATTCTCGACAGATAAAGGTATGAACGAGTTTGCAGTCGGTATGATTCATCTTTCAACATCATTAGATGAAGATGGTAAAGGTTATATGCCTCCAAGAGATGCTGGTTGGAAGCTTCAGGGTAAAGATAGAGATTTACTCAAGGCGTGGATCAGAAATGGAGCGAAGGATAAAGAAGGAAAGGTAATGTTAGGAAAAAAAGCCATTGAGCTTTACAAAAACAATACGAAACTATCACAGCCAATCAAGCCTGAGTTAACTGCTACATTTGAGGATACACATAAGCGTTATTATGAAAACTATGACTTTATCTTATCACTAAGAAAATTATTTGGAGACAATGTTAATTATAATTGTGAAGAAGTCTACCAAAGAAATTCCCAAAGAGTTGGTTTTTTGATAACAAATAACGGAAAGCCTTTAGCAAAGTATGCTTCGACTGCTTACATAGAGTATATTCAAAAATGTTTACACTCAACTTTATTGAATTCAATTAACTCAGTGAAAAATAAACGTGAAGCTTTAAATTATGTATCAAGTGAGCTTGCAGATAAAATTTCAATAAAAAGTACATCACTATTAAGTGTGTTTAGCAATGATGAGAAAATTAGTTTTAACAGTGCTTGGTCAAGTTTATTGATAGATATAAAGTGGACTGAGCTTAGTAATGACTTAAAACTTAAACAAGTTGAAGCTTTATATGATAGGTATATTGGTGAGACTGTGTATTCTGAGCAACAAAGAGAGGCTTTAATCAGAAAAGCAATATCTATTGCAGACAAAATAGTTTTGAGTAAAGGTGAGGACAGTTTGCTAGAGGCTTTGATTTGGACAAGTTTTACATTACTAGTGAGTGAAGAGTTTCTAACTTTTTAAATTAAGGAATATAGCAATGAACAGAAGACATTTTTTAAAACAAGCAGGTTTACTTTCTTTATTGACAGGTTTAAGTTTTGCACCAAACTATAGTTTTGCAAGAGGAAACAAGGAAGATCATTTCTTTGTCCTTTTACGAGTAAGTGGAGGGATGGATGTAACCTTGGGGCTGGATCCAAAAACTCATAAGGGTTTAGGTGGAACGGATCAGAAAGATATATTTTTAGAGTATAGAGAAGACGAGATTTTTTCGCACAATAATTTACTTCTTGGGCCTTCTGCCGTTGAATTACAAAAACATAAAAATGATATTTTAACTATTAATGGTATAAATATGAAGCGAGACGCCGGGCATGAGGCATTAAGGGATTATATGAGTTCAGGTTCTGGTGATGGTTTTCAGCCGATTTTACCGGTGTTATTATCGTCGAGACTACATGGTGGACCACTTGGAGTTATGGCTAATGAGTCAATTTTAATAGGTAATGAGAAAGTAACCACTTATGATCCAAGTTTACTTATCTCGACAAATACATCTAATGATTCTGATGCGGTTTCAGCAATGAACTTGATTGCTAGCAACAGTTCACTATTTAACAAAACAGTAAATAATTTTTTGAAAGCCGACGATCTACAACGTAGTGTTAGAAAAAAAATGGAAGAGTTAAATATTAGTGATAACAAAAGTGCTGTTTTTCGAGCTTTAGCTGAGACATTTTCAGCTGGTAAACAGGGGCATCGTCCTTCTTATCAGGCAGCATTAAATTTATCAAGGTTAAGTGATACTCCACTTAACCTTGATACCCACTCTAACCATGAGGGCGATCACATATTCAGGCAGGGGAATGTGTGGGCCATAGTTGCAGAGCTATTTGATGTGTTTAAGTCTATTGAGTTAAATGGCTCAAGCTTGTTTGATCATACAACATTTATGGTTGTTTCTGAGTTTAGTAGAACACCATTTTTAAATGGCTCTTTTGGAAAAGATCATAATGCATTAACTAATTCAGTTTTATTAGCTGGTAAAAACATAGTGGGTGGGCAGTCGATTGGTGCAAGTCATGTGATTTCAAGGTCAGAAAATTCTTCTGGGCAAGCTATTCATATTGGTAGTGCGATTGATTATAAAACAGGCTTAGTAGATCAGTTGGCCAAGAGCCAAAGTTCATCATTAATATTTCCTGAAAATGTTGTAAAAACAGTTGCAAACTGCTTTAAGTCTGAGAATCAAAGTTCAATCTTAGATACTTTTGATTGTGAGATTATACCGGGTGTTGTTAAGAGTTGAGTAAGTAGAGTACGTAGCTTTTATCAAGATAAAATACTCATTTAAGTTTAAATAAAATAATTTTTATTAATTGATAACTGAGTAACTAGTAAGAAGCCTTGTGGTTAAGACATAAGCTCATTCTAGGATAAACTGTTTGATATGAGCCTTCAAGTGTCAGTGAACCGTCATCTAGTCTAGATCCTAATTACACATAGCGAAATTTCGTGCATTTTTACAACAATTGGCGCAGTATAGAAGACCTGTACCCATTACTTATTTTGAGTTTTAAGTAGGGGCAATCACTTCACTTAAATACTAAGGTAGGCCA
>CALLBC010000125.1 GCA_938001965.1 uncultured Bdellovibrionales bacterium
ATGATCATTTTCAAATACAAATTTGTCGTCTAAGTTATGCTGTAATGATTCATCAAGTTGATTCCACTTATTTAGCCAGGCATTGTAGTGTGCAATTAGTAAAGATGAGTCATTACGCAAGCTTTCACTGAGTAATGAAGAGTTAGCTTGTAGTATTTCTTTTATTTTTAAATTATGAACTTTGAGGCTTTTAGCATGTAAGTATGTTTGCCCATCATTGATGTATTGTTTGTATACATTTTCTGATTGCTTCAAATGAATATAAACTTCACTTAAAGCTTTGTAAATTAGGTCATTGTTCATCAAGTTACCTGTTTTAATTTGGTAGATACTATTGTTATTAGAAATTATACAGGCAGTTATATGCCCTAGGCAGGTTAAAACTAAGAAATACTAAACTAATAGCGAGGTTAAGACTAAAAAAACTGTTGAACACCAAAGCTAAACTTTAAGTCGTCATCTCGTTTAATTGGCTGAGCAAAATCAAAACGTAAAACAAAGCGATACACCTTGGGTAAGAATAGTCGGAGTCCTGCTCCTGCGCTAGCTCCTTCTAAGTTGGTAAAGTATTTACTTCTGTCGCTTGTACCAACTAGATCTAGAAAACTCACTCCTTGGATAACCACCCATTTGTGGCGATAAAGTGGGACACGGAGCTCGGTATTAGATAGCCAGTAATACTTACCGGCAAAACGGTTATCTGAAAAGCCTCGCACTCGATCTAAACCGCCCAAATACTTCCAATATTGGAGTATATCTGTGGTTGTTATGCCAGTTAAAAATCTTTGAGCAAATGTAATGTCCCATTTTAAGGTGTTGTAATAGAGCAAAGATAAGTCAGCGTCCAAGAAGTTATTAGTTTCTTTTGTTGAGGCTAAGCCGTATCGCAATCTTAATTCAGTCAAAAAGCCATCCACTTTAAAATTATTGTAGTTGAGCTTTCCGTAATCCACCCCTAAGCCTATGAAGTGCACTTCAGTCTCCTTTGGCAAGCCAAAGGCAATGGCTTTTTGCTTAACATCTTCTTCGAGAAGCTCTGTGCTAAAAGTGTCATTATTGTACTCATAAGAAAAATGACCTGTGACCTCGCTATCAAACTCTTTAAAATAGTTTAAGTAAAGTTTTTTTCTTTCATGTAAAAAGCCTGTCTTAATGATTGGCTCATCGACTCCTTGTTCATACTTAGTTCTAAGGCGATTTGATAGCCACGCCTGTACATCAATTCCTTGTTTTTTTCCAAATAGGCGAGGGTTTTTAAACCATATAACACCAGAGTTGGTTTCGCCTAAGCGTTGGTATTGTATGCCTGACTCTATATAGTGACCAAGAATATTGGGATCATAAACACCTAATGTGAGCTGTCCAACGCCTCCTCCTGAGGAGTACTTGAATATTGGTATAGTTGTCCAGCGCTCAGTAAAATTAATGTGCAAATTATTATTATCTGCTCCATTGAGTTTATAGGAGACGTCAGAGAAAAGGTTTGTGTTGCGTAAATTTGTAATGGAATTATTTATATCATCATGGTTTACGATTGAGCCCTCGGTAAAGGTTAGTTCATTGAGAACTATATTTTTTTTAGTTTTAGTTAAACCAGATAATTTTATTTTTTGAATTTGAATATCATTATTGGCATAGGTTAAGCTAGATAGGTGCAGTAAAACAAATATAATTAAAAGTAATTTCATTTTTTATCCTTCAGAGAGTGACGATTATATTTTCTGCTATTTTGTTGCAATTTAAAACGTTAGATTTTCTTAATCTGCATTTAATATTTTTTAAAATTGAAGTTCTACTATTAATGTATTCATTAAGAAGTTAATTTATATGAAAAAGTAGCTTGTGTTTTATTCTATATATGATTGCTGGACCATTGTATTTAGTTTTGTATGTTACAATTAATATAAGCAAATGGAGGTTCTATGATCAGCAGTATTATTAAACTAAATATGGTAATTTTATTACTCTTTGGTGGGTGGATAACTACAAGTTGCTCAGGTGTTGAAGACGCTGTACCTACAGGAACGATAACGGATAGCACAGAAGACCTGGATATGGATGACTTAATTAAGACTGGGCAATTTGCAAGTTTTAATGGTTATACTGTGAATGGTAAAGTTGAACTTTTTTACAATGCAACCACAGATAATTATAGTTTAGTCATGTCAGATTTTTTTAGTAGCAACGGTCCTGATTTAAAAGTTTACTTATCTCAAGGGGCAACACCGAACAATTTTTTAAACTTAGGTGCTTTAAAATCCACAAATGGAGTCTTACGCTATGACTTCTCAGGAGAGAGTTTTGACCCTTTATTTGATAACGTAATAATCTGGTGTGAAGATTTTAGTGTTACTTTTGGAAGAACAGTTCTGTCGGATCCTTAATAATTTAATTAAAGGTTGGATTTGTTTATTTCACTGATTTGATCGTTTAAAGTCCAGTAGTCATAAACAACTCCAAAACCAATTAGCCCACCAGTCAATAGCCATAGTATTCCAGTCCAGTATTTACATAGGTAAAAGCGATGGATTCCAAAAATTCCAAGAAAAGCCATGATCACCCAAGCCACATTATACTCGATTTTTCCAGAGGTGTATTTTATGTCAGCCGCTCTGTCCATTCCAGGAATTAAAAAAAGATCAATGATCCACCCTATTCCACACAAGCCTAAGGTGAAAAACCATAATGTGCCAGTGAGTTGTTTACCATAATAAAAACGATGAACGCCCATGAAGCCAAAAATCCATAGGATATAGCCTAATACAACACTATGAGAATTAGGTGGTCTATTTGCTTCAGTCATTGAGGTTCCTTTTTAAAGGTTAAAGAATTAATTAATAGCATTATTATTAACTATTTGAAAAGTGACTTGAAAG
>CALLBC010000126.1 GCA_938001965.1 uncultured Bdellovibrionales bacterium
TAAACTTACCTATTTTTTTAATTAAATTTAAAGCCGCCTCATCTAAAATTGGAAATTCCGAAGAACCAACAAGCTCCACACCCGAAAAAACTCCTTGCTTATTAATTCTTAAACGAAGCTTTACAACCCCGGATTGTTTTAACCTAATAGCCTGGCGTGGGTAATGTTTATTCTTTTCAATATATAGCTTAAGTTTTTGTACATAACTAAGTTGAGCTTGCTTAACCTGTTCTGCACTTTGCTGAGTTTCTTCAATATCACTGACAACTTCAGGACTATTAAAGGAAGGTTTATGTTGGGTAATTACCTTAGATTTTAATTTCTTTTTAATAAGCCTAGTAACCTTTTTTACTTTGGATACACTCTTAATATTTAGCTTTTCTTTAGCCTGTTTGTAAGTGGCCGGAATTAGGTCAATAGTGACCGTTTTTTCATTATTTTTAGGCAATACAAGATCCTGCCCAACATTAAGAAATGTTATACAAATAATTAAGAAAACATGAATAAAAACACTAACTAATAAATACTTCATCGCCCTAAAATAATGCTTGCTATTGCAATTGTTTTGCAATAAACCTAAGTGATAGTATTTTAATTGCGAAGCTTTCGCAATAAAAAAGGAGACCCATATGAAAAAATTATTAAAACTAATTTTTGGAACGGCGTTGCTGATATGTTTAAACACTGCCTGTTCAGAAACTCCTAACTCCCCCGTAAGCACAGTAAACCCTGATAATGCAGCTGCTGGTGATGTAGACACAGAAGACAAACATGAACTCATGTCCTTAAAGTACGAAGGGAAAGATCTATTTGGTAAAGCTTGCCAACTTTATATTTCTATTGATGAGGACCATGGCCATGAGATTTTGGCTAAACTTGATTACAAACTTCACGGCGAAGAATTATTAGACTCTGAGGTTTCATTTCAAAAGTATAATATAGATAATAACACTTACTCAGACATTAACTCTAAAGACACTGACTCATTACCCGCTTTAGCATCTGCCATTTTAAAAGGTAAAGATGCTGAAGTTGATTTTAACAAACTTCTTGATTACGAAAGGTCTGGTGACTTAGTTCAATCAATGAGAATTGATTTTGCCGATGTTAGTCACAACGCCTTTACAGAAGCTTTAGAGCTGGTTATTGAAGATGACTCTTTACTTGAAGCTAATAAGTCAGTTTTAAATAATATTGAAAGAGTGGTTGGTAAAATATCTCATAATGGCCATTATGACGGACTAGCTTGCTTAAGCTTCAAACTAACAGAAGTTAAAAAAATTGAGTATGTAATTGGTAGTGGGCATGAAGATGAACACGACGATCATGGCGAAGATGACCACGAAGACGAACATGACCATGATGATGAACACGACGATGAAGATGAGCATGACGAAGACGATCACGGTGATCATGACCACGACCATGGAGCTCATTAATAATTTTTAAAGTACTTGGTACAGCTAAAGATTCTTAATTAAAAAACAAGATGCCTCATCCTTTAATTTTATTTTCTCTACTAATTGTGATTGGCTACTTCCAACCAGTCTTTGCTGATGAAATCAGCGTTCCCACAGTGATCATCGATCAAGAGGGAACACAAATTGAAGAAAAGATAGACGGCTACTCCATTTTTAAAACAGAAAACATATCTAAAAAAACCATTCAAGACCCAAAAAAGCAAAGCCTCAGCGAAATTGTAAAAGATCAAGCTGGCGTTAGCAGCGACACTTACTGCGCCAATTGCGGTGCAAAACGCTTAACCATCAACGGACTTAAGGGCGAGCACACCTCTATTCTTATTGATGGCCTCCCCCTTCACTCTGCGGTCTCTAGCTCTTATGGTGTGGACAACATTCCGGCTAATGGAATCTCAGAAGTGCAGGTAATGCGTGGTGCTGGAGCATCACTCACTAACCCAGAGGCCATCGGCGGTACGCTTAACGTAATTACAACTAACCCCTTAGATTCCACAAACCAAATTAGCACTTCTATTAGTGTTGATGATAAACTTAACGGGCAATCACAAAACTATGGTTTGATCTATGGCTGGACTAAGCCCAATAAAAAGTTTGGAGTTTTATTTGGTGGCCAATACTCAAAAGCTGAAACTTGGGATGTTGATGAAAATAATATTTCAGAGTCTCCCCAAAGAGAAAACTACAGTGTAATGCTGAAAACTCGATTTTCATTAGGTAAAAAAAATGACATCTCGTTTAGATATAGCTTAGCTAACCTAGAAATTTTAGGTGGCTTTGCTGATCCCATTAAACCATTGAGAGTTCGCCCGCTACCCGCCCAAGAATCTGACTTTGAAGATGGCAATGTAGAAAAGAAATATATTGGTGATCCAATGAAAATTACAGACTGGATAAGAACGAACCGTAACGAAGGTGCGCTTTCTTATACCCATTACTTAAACTCTAAATCCACTTTAGAATTTAAGATGGGACATGCCAGACAAAAGCAAGAGGCCATATACCAACATGGATTTGATTATGCCAACATTGACAATATGTTTGTGGCTGATGCTAACTATAAATATAACTTAAGCCCAAAAAGTATTCTTACAACTGGGTTATTTTACAAGGACCAACGTTTGCGCTCAGCTTCGGCTACTTTGTATGCACCAGCCGGAACGGTTAGCAAAGATGACTTTAACCTTTCCTCCCTCGCCACCTACCTTCAATACAGTTATTTTTTACCAGAACTATTTGAACTGGATATTGCTTTGAGGTTGGACTCTCAAAAAATCAACTGGCTAGACCTCACCAATGAGGTTGATAAAACAATTTTAGCCCCTCGACTTCAGTTATTACATCACCTCAGTAGCCAACTTAAACAGCGCCTGTCTTATGGATTAGGTTACAGACTACCACTCACCTTTTTTGAGTCACAACATGGCAACAATGAAGGCGGTTATGAAGTCGATATTAATGATCTAGAAAAGGCCCACTCTCTTGTTTACTCACTAAGCTGGAACACTCCCACAAGCTATATCACCTTTGGCGCTCACTACACCTACCTAGAAAACATGGCTTACGGCTTTGAACGCCTTGGTGGGACTACCCTCTATCGAAACTCTGAGGAATCTTACAATATATTTGTATTTGACTTATTAGCCGGTCACAAACCTAGCTCATGGTTATTTATTGAAGCCGGTGCAGAGTTTTTTACTTATGAGGATGAATACAAACGAAGACTTCCTACGGCAGCGATTGAACAGCGTTATCAATTAAAATCCACAATTGAACAAAAAAATTGGAGCCATAGCCTAGCTGTAAACTTAATTGGTGCCAGAGATATTTCTAAGTATGGATCATATAACGAACACTATGTTGAAAGAAACCAGGGCTCTGAACCCATCTTAGATACAAGCCTTGAGCTTAAAGATCAAAAATCTCCAGCCTATGTAACAGTTGATACATCGTTTAATTATAATATCACTAAAAAAATTAAGCTTGGTCTATCAATTGAGAATATATTTAATTATACACAAACTAAATCTGGCGACAGT
Organism: uncultured Bdellovibrionales bacterium; assembly: GCA_938001965.1. Lineage (GTDB taxonomy): Bacteria > Bdellovibrionota > Bdellovibrionia > Bdellovibrionales > UBA1609 > JAHDIR01. The sequence goes on from CALLBC010000126.1 coordinate 3,518, forward strand.
CCGGCCAGCTGGCACTGGCACTTTAATCATGCCCATTACGATGGGTTACACACTTGGGGCCCCAACACTGGCAGGCAGTTCTTTCTTAATTTAAAAAGTGAGCTATAAACTCTAACTAACTATCTTCACAGTAGAATAATATATTAAAATAAACCACTAGAGTGCATCTTTACCTTTACAAGCAACGTCATGCCCCTCCTTGCCCAAAGTCTAATTCGGTGACATAATTTTTAGACAACAACAAAATACATGGAGGTAACTAATGCGCACTTTACTATTTATTATTCTATTTTTTTCACTACCAGTTTCCGCGGAAACAGTACCAATAAAGGTTGGCTTCAATTTATTTAAGTGCGTAATCCATGATGGTGAAGCCTCATGTATCTCCCCTCCCATTGAATTTCAAGATGTGGATTTAGACATTACTAACGATGAAGGCTACTACGAAGAAACCTACAGCCGTGATGGCTTTGGTTTTGATTACTCAATTAGAGTGACCCAGTACTTTAATCAATCCACAAACCAAAAAAACTATCTTATATATTTAAATTTATACGCTTATGTTGAGGGCGACAAGGTTAACGGAACGCTATCATCTGCTAGCATATCAACAGTAGATTTTAAAACACTTAACCAGGTTGAAGTGGATGGCTCCGTTGTGGTTAAAGATAACATTAGAGCTCTACCATTTTTTGGAATTGCTCCCGGCAACAAAAATATTTCCAAATCTAACATCAGAAAAAAAATGCGCTTAAAAAAACTACTCTAAAGCTAGACTAACGAATTATAAACTTCCTTTTAGTTCTGTTTTTAAATTGTTAATTAATTAGTGACCTTCTCCTGCCGAATAGCATATTCAACCAAGGAGAAGTCATGAAATTATTAGTTCTAACCCTACTAGCCTTTTCATTTACATTTGTTGCTGAAGATAGCTATGCAAAACGAGGAAAAAAAAGAAACTTTAAAAAACAAAGAATAAATCAAGCTAAAGATTTTCGTAAAGAAAGAGCTCAACTAAGGAAAGACTATACTCAAAAAAGAAAGGATATTAAACAAAACAAAGACCTTTCAAAAGAAGAGAAGAAGGCAGCCAGAGGCGAGTTAAAATCACAAAGAACTAGCGATGCTGAAGCTATGAGAGCAAAGCGAAAAGAAAACAAAGAAAACAGAATTGATCGCAGAGAAAAATACCGCGACAGACAATCTAAGTGGAGTGAGTTTAACAACAGAAAGAAAACGATTAAACAAGACTCAAGCCTTTCTAAAGAAGAAAAAAAGCAAGCTTTAGAGGCCTTAAGATCAGAAAAACAAGCCTATAGGGACAGTTTAAAAACTGAAAGATCTGGCGCAAGCACTGAAACCGAATAGCTCATAATTCAGTTAAAAATGGCCCATAATGTATTTATGGGCTTTTTTTTATAATAAGTAAAAACAACACCCCCTTTTAATCAGTAATTATTTCACCCTAACCCACCCCTAAAGATATTGCACAGAATTATAAAAAAATCTGTGTTTTCTGTTAGTTAGCCTATAATTCATCTAGATAATTTTTATATTTCTATTATGTATCTAGCAATATCACCCCCTTTCTGTTACCAACAAATCAAATTATTTACTTTCATGGTGATAAACTATAAAAATCACCCAAGGAGAATCAAATGAAATATTTACCCCTGATACTTGTATTTTTTTACTCTTTAAATTTATTTGCTCTTGAGTCTGCTGATAGAATCCATGGACAAGTTGATTATGCCTTCTGTGGTGAGATGGACCCGTATGAAGTTGGCGATGCCTGCGTGGTCTTTGTTACTGAATATGAAACAAATAAAAAATTCGGTCTCTTATACAATGACTATGATTGGGCGCAAAAATTTTTAGCTGATAGTGATGGCGACGAAGACGCCCTCAACGGAGACTCTGTTTTTGTAAAGTACTGCAGTAAAATATATATAAGTAACCAAATTGATGTTTTGAAGGATCATGATCCTAATTATTTCTACCTAGACTGTCATGTAGATGGGTTTAGCTTGGATATTAAACCTAAAAAGAGTTCTGAGAAGAATAAACTTATGAAATCATTAATTGGCAAATATAATAATTTGATTGATGAAGAGCGCATAAAAGATAACAATGATGAAAAAACTATATTAAGTTTATCAGCCAAAGACTTACCTTACCAAATTTTATTAACTTTGAGCCAACTGAACATTACAGTGTTCCAAGATGGCCGCCAAGTTGTGAGTGGCAATGATGATAGCGAACATGTGGTTTTCAATAACGAAAACAATCAAGGTCAAAGTGATACCTTTTTAGTTAAAGACGAGGACAACCAAACTGTTGGATATATTTTTAATATCTCAACTTGCAACATTGAAGAGTGTTACGGCTCAGACGCATTATACCTAGATGTAAATGGTGACATTTTATCAAGATCATTTTAATTATTATTAAGGAGAGTAAAAAATGAAATTAGTTATCTTAGCAATTATGTTTTTTTCTAACAGTGTATTTGCCAATGGAACAATTACTACTCACGCCATATGTTTTACTGACCTAAAAAATTTAGAAGTAGCAATAGAAACTGAAATTACATCAGGGCAGAGCTATATAGTTATTAATAAACTCGACAGCGTACGCCCTCCAATTATTATTAATGCCCAAATAGCTGAACTGCCAGCAAATATTGGTTTTTTAGCTGTTTCGACAGAAAAAGATGCTTGGCAAGTCACAGTTAAAGCTATCAATACTGATACTTCACAAACCACCGATAAGCCGGTTCAGTTTTCTACACTAACAATTCCCAATTTAGAATTAGTTAATGAGCCTATTACTTGTAACTTGGATATTCCTAATAAATTTTAACATATAAACAATTTGCCAGTACAATCCTCAATTTATAATTCGTAAATTGAGGTTTTTTTTAATATGGCAAAAGGCTAAGTTTAGTTATTGCTCCACAACTTTATTTTTGAACTGATCCAATTGTAGTGAGGAACTATGGGAGTAAAAAGGTGTAGGTAACCACGGCTACACCTCTCAGCACCAAAGTTTTTATTTGGAAATACAGCTCCTTGAATTCCATGAAGCTCCATTTGCCCATTATTGTTTACAAATAATGGCCCACCACTATCACCATTGCAAGATGTAGTGTTCTGAATAACCGGTGTTGCATACAAATAATAGCCGGCACTTAAATCAAGCAAGTCAGTAAAGTATGGATCATCTGTAGTATTGAGATCTTTTACTCCTTCAGACGCAATAACTTCTAAACTAATTTGCTTGGACTTATACCAGATACCACTACCACCGCCAAACCCGGATAACTCAAGAACATCTCCCTGCTTCAAAGGCGTTTCGGTGATAGTTGCTACTTTTGCGCTACACAAATCAGACTCTAATCTAAAGATTACTAAATCTGGAGCATGAACCTTTTTAGGTAAAATTGGCTTAGCATTTGGAGTGTATTCAAAATCAATAATTTTTGATTTGTTACAATGAACTTGGGCTTTATCTTTTGAGAGAATTAAAGCTCTCTCGGGAGCTCCTAGCATATCCACACAATGAGCAGCACTTAACACGAGATTTTTAGCAACAAGAACCCCTGAACATGTTCCTTTTTTTAAAACTATACTTACTAAAGAACCCCTCATATCAAGGTCAGTATCAACTTCACCGAAGACGGCCCATGCACTTGAATTGCAAAAAACAATTGCCGTTAATATTAGAATTGTCTTTAACAATGTAGCTTTCATAAACCCCTCTCTAGTCTTTATAAATAATTTTATACCATCAAAACCTTTTACTTTCCTGCAATAAATAAATTATCTCGATAGCTCAAAATTGAGCTCACTCATTCAACTTAAAAACAACGAATTTATTACAAAATAAACAGGTAAAGGTTAGATTTCATTAATAAATTTTATTATAAGCAATATTTATAGATAAAATTAAACCTTATGAGCTCAACTATAATTTTTTTAATAGTATTAATATTTTACTTTATTTACTACCCCGACACTAAAGAATTGGGGTGGATTGACGCTTCAATGAGTTTGTTTAAAGACTAATGAAACCCAAATATTTAGAGCCAAACATGGTCACTCTTTGCGCAGGAAACAAATATTACCCCTAAAATACTGTTATCACTTGATTAAATATTGTTCTTCAACAGTGACTCCCCATTCAAATTGTAATATGTGTATAAGCAAGATTTATATTAATTTGACTGGAGATCAAAATGAAAACAACTCAATTTATATTAGTGGCAGCCTCATTCCTATTTATTAGCTGTCAAAGCCATAACCATAAAAGCCACAACCATCACGGCCACGATCATAAACATCATAAAACTCATACTCATACACATAAAAATCAGTGTGGACACGAGTCTGTAACTCATGATGACCATACAGATTACAAGCATGATGGTCACAACCATCACCAAAAAGAAGGTCATACTCACGATTGTGAATAG
>CALLBC010000127.1 GCA_938001965.1 uncultured Bdellovibrionales bacterium
AATCATATTGAAAATGGACGAGTTCAGTTAACAAAAACCAAAATAAACCATGTCGTTAAGTCAATGGGCTTTAAAATACAGGAGTTTAATTTATTGATGTCACAAAAAGTAATCAGAGATGAAATACTCATTGAGTGCAAAAAACTGCTCAATAAAATTGATAATGAAAAACTTATAGCTGTAAAAGCACTGCTTGAAAATTTTTCGTAATAAGTCTATTGATTAACCTGATGGAGGTTAAAATTATATGGCTTTACCTGAATTACTAAAAAAGAGAGTTGATCTTACTCTATCAAAGTATTGTAAAGAAAAAGTCCCTCCTCATGCCAGAGATAAAGTACAAATTATCTATGAATACTATGGGGATGCTGTAACTTTGATTGAGACCAGGCCTCCTTGGGATGGATCAGACCGTCCTTGGACCAAGCTTAAGGTAGCTAAATTTAAATTCGACCGGCTAAATAAAGCTTGGGTTTTATTTTGTTTTGATAGGAACTCTAAAGCTCATAAGTTTAAATGCGAACCATCGACAGATTTTACAAGTTTAGTAGATGAGGTTGAAGAGGACTCAACTGGTATATTTTGGGGGTAAGTGATTGCCCTGGTAGAGCTCTCTGTATATTTGAGAGCTTTTTTTATCCATATTGCACGCTAAAGCGTTAAAAATATTCAAAAAATGGATATTTCATGTTTAAGGCATAGTCAAAAAGAGTGATTTACATCATTTGAGATTTGTTTTTTATATAAGCCTAAAGTGGAGCTAGAGAACCTTCTTATACGTCCTGTATTGATACAGCATACGTACATTATTTAGACATAAAGTATCAAATATAATATAATTAATTAATTATTATTGGGGATGTGTTTGATGAGAAAAAAAATTACTTTTGTTAGCCTTTTAGGTGTTATTATTCTGGTAGGGTTTAATAACTGTGGTGAAGGCTTTCAAAGCCTTAATTTAAATAATTCAAAACTAGAATCTAGTGAGATAAAACCACCTCAAACTAATCCCGCATTAACGCAATCAAATCAAATACAGATTAATCTAATGACTAAACCGGAGTCAAATACAGATAAAACTGATGCAAAAATTGAATTTGAAATACTAAATCTATCTAATACTGATCAAATTACTTGTAAACTTAATAGTTCACTGCTTGATAAGTGTGATACTCCCATAGAACTTGAAAACTTGACAGATGGAACTCAAAAGTTTGAACTGTTAGTAAACAATGGTAACTGTGAAAAATGCGCTCAAACAGTTGAATGGAATATTAAAACTACAATTGTAGATACCACACCTATTATAATTACCCTTGATTCAGCACCAGAAAAAGAAACCAGGAGCACAACAGCAAGCTTTAGTTTTAGCTTTTCGGAAATAGTTAACTCAATGAGCTGCAAACTAAACGGAAATGACGTTGCAAACTGCAGTACTCCACATACGTTTATTGATTTACCTGTTGACGATTACTTATTTGAAATAACTGTCTCAGACAGTGCTGGTAATGAAACAGTTGAAGAGTATAGTTGGAAAATTCTAGCAGCTCACCCTATATGTAAGAGTTCAGCTTCAGACCCCGATGGTGATGGCTTTGGTTTTGAAAATGGTAAATCTTGCATTGTAAAAAAAGAGATTGAACCAACTGAGCTCGTGCTTGAATTTCAATTTGATAAAAGTGGGAAAGGAGTTATTAAATATAATAAACCAGTGGAGTTAGATATAAACTTTGCAATCACTCTAAAAATTGATGCTACAGAGCGTAATTTCTCAAGAGTCTTTTTAGAAACACCACCTTTTCCTTATGAAGAAAAAATACAAGTGCAACTGAAGTCTGGGCAGAAAGAGATTTCTTTTAGCTTTGAGAATCATCTTGAAAGGCTATATAAAAACGAGGTCTATATAGCTGGTGAAGTTACCGCTGTAGCTCAAGTACATAATATCACTCAAAATATAAGCTACACCAATTTAACTAAATCAATAACCTATTCAGGTGGTCCATTAGCAACTAAAAAATATTTCAGTACAATTTATAGAAGTTATTATTTAACAAATAGTAATAAGATAAAAGTAAGTCAATATGATGGCAAGAGAGCTAGAAATTGCTTAAAAATAGAGACATTACAATTAGATGGAGAACCAATTCTACTTTCAGATGGTGGAATAAACGAGATAGTTATTTATACCAATCAAAATGAATTTGTTATTTATAATTGTATAAAAGATGTGGTTATAAGAAAGAAGCTTCCTAGTAGTATATCTATCAAACAAATTGTTACGGGGTACGATTCAGGTTACTTTACAACTAAAGATGATAGAGTTTTCCATTTTAGTAAAAAAACTGGTGATTCAAAAGAAGTTTTAAAAAATATTTCTGTGAAACAAATTGCTTTATCTTATTCGTATAGTAAAGAACCTGTTTTTGCTATTTTAGATTATAGTAATAAATTAAAATTATATGGTACAAATCTAAATAAAGTTGAATACTCTGATGTGTTAGATATTAATAGCACACATTCTGGAATAACAGCAATAACACAAAATGGTCGTTTATTTAACATAAAACTTGCGGGAGAAGGTAGACACTTTTACCCAATTGATGTTCAAATACCGGGGTTTTCTTTGCAAAAATTTGTAGCCATAGATGCTGATGTAACTAGAACCAGGGTTATTTTTACCGATTCCTATGTGAGCTGCTTGAAAAGCTCTTGTCAGGAGCCAGTCTTTAGTAATTCAAAATTTAAAAAGCACTTTGATTTTGGTGCGAGAGGAAAATATTCTTGGTACATTGATATTAGACGTTTTAAATAAAATTATGAATAAGACAATACTTATTGAACTCTGGTACTTACCTTATATGAAGAGTAAGTCATTGGCTGAAATAAGTACTCGAAGAAATAGTCTAAAAGTAACCTAAACTCCTAGGCGGTCTTGCTTCTAATTTGGCGGGCATACTCAAGTGGTGTTGGTGGCTCTTGGCCAAGAATCTTCTTCTTCACGGCCATTAATATATAGGCTTTAGGCTCAAGTTCTACTTTTTTACAAGTTTCTACAATAGTATAAAGTGTTGAGGTTACATCAGCGCCGTT
>CALLBC010000128.1 GCA_938001965.1 uncultured Bdellovibrionales bacterium
TTAATAAATCCTGAGTCTAATTCTGATAATATTTTCAGCTTTTGTGCCTTGCTGAAGTACTTTCTTTTCTTAAATTGAACAGATTCCATCTGATCCACCTCCTTAATTGGAGGTGTCTAAAGGAAATGGGGGTCAGGAACAGTTTACATAATTTATAGTAGCTCTATTGAATTTTATTCATTAGCTAAAGGCAATAAAGCTACTTATTTAACTATGATTCAATATAACTTTTGATCATGGTCAAAACCTTTAAAAGATAAATACATTAGGGACTTACATTAATAAGTACTTTTTCAAAAGTTAATTTAGGAAGTTTGTATTAAAAAACTTTAAAGTTGAACTGTTCGATGTATGACAAATCCCCTTCCACCCTAATGAAATGGCAGCCTCAACATTATTTTTAGAATCATCAATAAAAAATAGTTCAGTAGAAGTAAGTCCAAGCTCGTCTTCAATGGCACCAAAGAACTTTATATTTGGTTTTTCAACACCCAACTCAAAACTTGCAAACAGTCTTATAAAGTGATCGCTTAACCCAAGCTTTCCCCATAGATGTTTTGATCTGTATTTTTCTTGGTTAGTTCCTAAGTACAAGTCATAACCATTCAGTTTTAAATTCTTCACCAACTCTATAATAGGTAAGTTTATGTTTGAGTCTTTTTCATGCCAATAATTCATAAAATCTAATGGTTTTACCCCTGAACCAATTGAAAGTAGAAACTCCTGCAGGCCATCAAGCGTATCAAGCTCGCCCGCTCCAATCTTAGGCCAATAGTGTTTAAAAAATTGCTTTACTTGGGCTATATTAATGCCTAAATCTTTATGAATATTTTTTTTCCAATAAAACTCACCATTTTCACATTTACTGTTTATCAAAACACCATCAACATCAAAAACTATTGCCTTTATACCCGTCACAACCCTTCACCTCTTAGTAACTTCTTCTTTAGTTACAACACTATAGCCCTAGGAGCTCAATTCTCAAACCAAAATAATTATATATTCAAATCGCGAATAATAAGATTTAAACTCCTCATTGGACTAAATAACAAGCCCTGTTGTAGTTTGCCCTCATTGCTTATACATAGCTTTAAGGAGACCAAGCATGAAGATTTTAAGTTTTGTTTTATATATTATTTTAGCATCAGTAATTACAACAAGCGTGGCCAATGCATCACCTTCTGAGACCAATTACTTTTATATTGTCTTAAAAGGAAAAGACGCTGAACAATTCAGAAATACTGAGCCTTACCAAGATAACTGGTTTTATGGTGACAATGAAAGTCATATTGCAAAGAACTTTTATTTTTTCTATACAAAAGATAAAGGGCTACCCACTGAATTTAATTTAGAAATTACCTGCCAACAAAGAGTCTTGAATTACAAAACTTCTGAAGCTAAACACTTAGCTCCCTCTTGTTATTTCACTTATCAAAATAATGTAGCTTACACTAACATCATCATGACCAATGATATCTCGGCAAAAATGATAAAAGAGATGAAGTGGACTCAATCTAAGTATCGCGGAGAGTCTTACTACGGTTGCGACGACGGCATGGATGCGGGCTGCCCTGTGATCCGATTTATCCCTAAATCAGATAAACGCGAAGCTGAAATGGATATCAAATTTTTTAAACCATAAAACTGAAAGGCTTCCCCACAAATAATTTTAGGAGTATTAATGAAAACACTAATCACAATATTAATTTTAAGTTTTAGTCTCAATGTATTTGCTCGTGTTTGTGAAAATGAAGACTATATTGTGACCTTTAATATATCAGAGAAAACGCTTCGAACTGGCTTTGGTGACAGAAAAGATTTTCCTGTGGTTAATCAAGATGATGAGATCACTATTTTTGTTAAAGCTGATAAAAAGCTATTTACATACCGCTCACTAGCAACAACTAATGATGGCTTTGGCAATAATGGCTTTCAATCTCTTGGCAATTGGTCTGATGAATACAGTCAGTTTTTTAAACCGGTACTAGAAATTGAATGGGATCATGAAACTCGTGACCTTAGTGGCTTTTTTTACGGCTATGAAGAAAGCAAGTACGGCTATAGAACCAAAACAAAAGAGTACTCACTGGATAAAGAATTTGTTGACTGTAAATCAGTGCATGGCATTTAGTGTCCACGTGTTGTAAATAATCTATAGTTCATACTCATGGTTATATGTAATAATTTTACTGTGTTCCATTTTCAGCAATGAACTCAGTAATTAGTACTCTATATTAATTTCTTATTGAGTGAATATATGTGAATTCAACCCTCTGCCTTGATTATACGGACGATACTAACTACATCCAAGGTTAATCAAAACACATTTACAATATAAAAGGGTACTTATGAAACACTTATTACTATTAATTTTAGTTATAACTTCAATGTTTTTAACAGCCTGCACAGGCGGTGGTTCTGGAGACGGAGTTTTCACTCACCAACAAATTGCAGATAATTTTGTTTGGCAACTAAACTACGACCTAGATTATGACGTTGAGATTGTTAAAACTAATACTAAACAATGGGATTACATTGTTGTGTATGATCACGATCTAAATTCTTATGACGCTTACGATTTATCTGAGTATTACTTAAATATGGATATTGATTACTTCATGTATAAGTATGAGCCTCATTTTTACTATGACCTAGATTACTTAGGAAACAATATTTATGAGCATTACAACTCAGGTGTTAGGTTTACAAAATCTAAAAACACTTCTGCCGACCAAGCCAAAGTTCAAGAGCTAGTTGATAACATTAAAGTTAAAAATTCTATTGAAAAATTAACTGTTCAGTTTGGTTTACCTCCACAAAGAGCAAAAACCATTGCTGCTTACGGCTTACAAATACACAAAAATAAAAGTCAAATGACGACTTACCAATACGATCAATACTCTAAAGCCATACTTGGAAGTACTATCAGTGAGATCCAAGGAGCTATAAACTCTCACCTTTCTGGCAATGCAAATGCTCTAGACAGCATTTACAAAAAAGCAGCTAAAACTAACAACATCAGCAAAGCTCATGTTAAAAAATTGGCTGACTTATTTATTAAAAACTAATTAAAAATTTCTGGCCGTGCTCGTTCTGGAGTATGGCCTTCATTACCTAAAAACAATAATATTTCTTTTACCTTGCTCTTTCAACAATTGACCACACAAATATTCTAGAGATACATTAGGCTTATGTTTAAAAGTGAAATGCCTAAGTACTACACCTTGATCGGTACATCTAGCACAGGAAAAACAACAGCACTTAACCACCTAAATAGTTTGGGTTACAAGTGTAATATAGAGCCAGTAAGAAAAGTACTCACTGATCAAGTGGCTATTGACGGCCCAGCTCTCCCAGCCAAAGACCCTAAACTTTTTATTCAGCTCATGCTCCAGTTATCGATTAAGAATTATAATGACTCTAAAACTGCAAATGGCCCTGTGTTTTTTGACCGAGGCTTACCTGACTTAGTGGCCTATGCAAGACGCTTCAAAGTAAACCCTGATGATTTTGTACAGGCTTCACATAACTACAGGTATAATAATAGTGTTTTTGTCTTCCCCCCATGGAAAGAAATATTTACTGCCGGTGAGTTTCGCGGGGGATCTTTTGAGATGTACCAAGACTTTCATAAATTAATTATAAATGCTTATAAAGAACTGAACTATAATCTGATTGAAGTTCCTTTTGATACCGTTGAAGCAAGAGTCAATTTTATTTTAAACCATACTTAACTTAGTCCAAATAAAGATACTCTCTAAACATATACTCTGCACACTTCATTGTTTCTACCTTGTCTCTCATTTGACCAATCCCAACTGGGTTCCCACTTACAAGTATAAAATCACCTAATGTTTTTTGGTCTGAGCCGTAGAAAAGGCTAACTTTAGTTATTGGCGGCATATTGCCGGCAACTTGTGTATCCTCAAATACAGTAATGCCATCATGACTAAATAAAAACTCTAAATTCTCATCAAATACGTCAACTTTGTTACTTTGCGAATATATCTCATATTTAAAACTACTTTGCTCAATACAAATGTAATTTGGATTTTCAGTTGCAAATACATTTAAAGACAGAAACAAACCTAAAGATATTAAAACTAAGTTTTTCATATAAATCTCCCAAGAAAATAGCTAATAATA